>DATAAG010000519.1:0-6829 GCA_036260235.1 Longimicrobium sp. | reverse complement strand
CTTTCGCGTCGAGGCCTGTCGGAGCGCGTCACCTCTCCCCCAGGGGTTTTTGGGGGAGAGGCCGGGAGAGGGGGCGCCCTGCGGACGCAGCTCGATGTCCGTCGGAGCACCATCCCCCCTCTCCGCGCACAATTCGCGCGGGGATTCGACCGCGCTTCGGCGGATCGCTCCCGCGGGGGCCTTCCGCGTGGAGGCCTGTCGAAGCGCGTCACCTCTCCCCCAGGGGTTTTTGGGGGAGAGGCCGGGAGAGGGGGCGCCCCGCGGACGCAGTGCGATGCCTCTCGCCGCGCGATCGAACCTGGCGCGCGTCATCGCCGCAGCCGGCGCTCGCGGCGGCGGAAGAAGGAGAGGACGGCGGTGGAGACGGGGCGGTCGGTGCGCAGCTCGATCTCGTCCATCCCCAGCCGGCGGAAGAGGCGCGCCAGCTCCGCCCGCTCCTTGCGCGCCGCCTTCGCGAACCGCTCGAACGCCACGTCCGTGTCCACGTACTCCACCCGCCCCGTCTCCGGGTCCATCACCCGCAGCACGCCCACCTCCGGCACCGCCGCGTCCCCCGGGTCCGCCAGGACCACCGGGATCACGTCGTGCCGCGCCGCCAGCCCGCGCAGCGCCCGCTCGAACCGCGTCCGCGCGTCTGCCGCGAGCTGGAAGTCGCTGACCAGGAAGACGATGGAGCGCGAGCGCAGCACCCGGCGCGCGTGCTCCAGCGCCGCCGCCAGCTCCGTCCCCCGCCCCGCCGGCCGGAAGACCAGCAGGTCGCGCAGGATGCGGAGCGCGTGGCGCCGCCCTTTCTGCGGCGGGACGAAGGCCTCCACGCGGTCGGTGAAGACCATCAGCCCCACCCGGTCGTTGTTGCGCACCGCCGACATCGCCAGGGTGGCGGCCACCTCCGGCACCATCTCGCTCTTGAACCGCCCGCGCGTGCCGAACCGCTGGGACGCGGAAAGGTCCACCGCCAGCAGCACCGTCAGCTCGCGCTCCTCCACGTACTTCTTGACGAACGTCTGGTCCGTCCGCGCCGACACGTTCCAGTCGATGGTGCGCACGTCGTCGCCGGGGACGTACGCGCGCACCTCCACGAACTCGATCCCCTGCCCCTTGAACACCGAGTGGTACTCGCCCGTGAACTGCGAGGCCACCAGCCCGCGCGTGCGCAGGTCGATCCGCCGCACCTGGCGCATGACCTCGGCCAGCTGCGGCGGCTGCGGATGCTCCTCGCCCTCGACCGGCGCGGGGCGCCGCCGCCAGCGGGAGAGGAGCGGCATCGTCGGGAGGGGGATCAGGGGACGCGGACGGCCTTCAGCACCCGCCGCACGACGTCGTCGGGGGTGACCTCCTCCGCCTCCGCCTCGTAGCTGGTGAGGATGCGGTGGCGCAGCACGTCGGGCGCGACCGCCTTCACGTCCTCGGGCACCACGTAGCCGCGGCCGCGCAGGTAGGCGTGGGCCCGCGCGCACGCCGCCAGCGCCAGCGTGGCGCGGGGAGATGCGCCGTACTCGATGAGCGGCGCCAGCTCGCCCGCGCCGTACTTCTTCGGCTCGCGGGTGGCGTGGACCAGGTCCAGGATGTAGTCGGCGATGCGGTCGTCCAGGTACAGCCCGGCGATGGCCTCGCGCGCCTGCAGGATGTCCGCCGGCGTGGCCACGGGCGATACGGGGATCTCCGCGCCGCCGGACATCCGGCGCAGGATCTCCTTCTCCTCGTCGCGCGTGGGGTAGCCGACGCGCACCTTGAGCATGAAGCGGTCTACCTGCGCCTCGGGAAGCGGATACGTCCCCACCTGCTCGATGGGGTTCTGCGTCGCGAGAACCAGGAACGGCTGCGGCAGCGCGTACGTCTCGCCGCCGATGGTGACCTGGCGCTCCTGCATGGCCTCCAGCAGCGCCGCCTGCACCTTGGCCGGCGCGCGGTTCACCTCGTCCGCCAGCACGATGTGGGCGAAGATGGGCCCCCGGTGCGGGACGAACTCGCCCGTGCGCTGGTTGTAGATCGTCGTCCCGACGACGTCGGCGGGAAGGAGGTCCGGGGTGAACTGGATGCGCTGGAAGGTGGCGTCGATGGTGTCCGCCAGCGTGCGCACCGCCAGCGTCTTCGCCAGCCCGGGGAGCCCCTCGAAGAGCACGTGCCCGCCCGTGAGCAGGCCGATCAGCAGTCGCTCCACCATGTAGTCCTGCCCCACCACGCGCCGGTGCACCTCCGCGGCGATGCGCTGCAGGAACTCCGCGCGGGGCGGCGCGTCGGGCGGTGCGTACGGAGACGGCTGGGTCACGATGGATCGATGTCGCTGGTGCTCAGGTGTCGTCGCGGGACGGCCAGGCCCCTGCCGCACGCCCCCTCCGGGCTCGCAAGACTCGCCCACGTCCCCCAAAAACCCCTGGGGGAGGTTGAACTTCGGTCGTGCCGCGACGGGCATCCCACTGCGCCCGCGAGGGCCCCTCCCCCCGGCCCCCTCCCCACTCGTTCCTCGCGGAGAGGGGGAGAACTGCAACGGCGAACGGCGTCGGTGTGCTGCGACGGGCCTCTCACTGCGTCCGCGAGGGGCCCTCACCCCCCGGCCCCCTCTCCCGCAAGCGGGAGAGGGGGAGAACTTCGAACGAGCGTCGGACGCTCCGGTGCCGTTCTCCCCTTCCCACGCGGTTTGTGGGGGAGGGCCGGGGAGGGGAGCGCCCGCGGTCACGCCGAGTCGCCTTCAGCACCCGGATCCTGCCCCCACCACCCCTCCCCCGAAGTTGGGGGAGGGGTCGCCCGCCGTCGCGAGGAACGAGCGAAAGGCCGGGCGGGGGAGAGGGCCTCCCGCGCAGCGGGCCGTGGGGTAAAACCGTCCTCTACGCCGAGCTCCGCCACGACCGCCGGGCCCTCACCCCTCGCCGCGGCCACCCGCCTGCGCTGCTCCCGTAGCAGATGTTTCCACCGCGCGCAGAACCGCCGCGGACCCGTGCGGGGCCGCGGCGGTGAAGCGTCGCCAGAAGAATGCCGCGGCGCCGCGGCCGTGCATCACCCCAGCGCCTTGAGGGCCGCGTCGCGCACCTCGGCGTTGCGGTCGCGCAGCAGGCGCTGGAGCACCGCGTGTGCCGCCTCCCCGCCGATCTCGCCCAGCGCGCGCACCGCCTCCACGCGGATGGCGCCCGGCGTGCGCGAGAAGAATCCCCCGCCGGAGGCACGCTCCGCCAGCACCGGCACCGCGCGCGGATCGCCCACGCGGCCCAGCGCGCGCACCACCTCCACCTCCACCTCGGCGTCGTTCTCCTGCGGCAGCCGGTTCAGCAGCGGCCCCACGGCCACGGGGAGCTTGGTCAGCCCCAGCCCCAGCGCCGCGGCGCCCCGCAGGCTGGCCTCGCGGTCGTTCAGCCCCTTCGCCAGCAGCGGCACCGCCTCCTCGCCGCCGAGCTTGGAGAGCGCCAGGATGGTCTCGCGCCGGACGCGCGCGTCGGAGTGCTCGATGGTCCGGCGGAAGTGCTCGATCGCATCGGCGCTGCGGATCTCGCCCAGGATGCCGACCATGTTGCGGACCACGAACCAGCGCTCGTCGCCGATCATGTCCTCCAGCAGCGGCACCCCCACGTGGTCCAGCGCCACCAGCGCGTCGCGGTAGGCGCGGCGCGCGGAGACGTCCGTGGCCGCCACCAGCTCGCGCACCAGCGGCGTCACCGTGTCCGCGCCAATGTGCAGCAGGGTGGAGCGCAGCCCCGCCCGCTCCTCTTCCGTGCGCGCCTTTCCCAGCCGCTGCACCAGCTCCTCGATGACCGCGCGGGTGCTGATGCGGTGCATCGCCAGCATCACCATCCCGCGGGTGGTCGGGTTGCGCCCCTGCATCTCCTCCGCGTCGCGGCGAAGGTCCTGCACCAGGCCGATGCCGCGGTCCATCATCCCGTGCGTCAGGCAGTACTGGGCCAGGAACTCCAGCCGGCTCAGCACCGTCAGCCGCTCGCTGTCGCTCCCCTGGCGCAGCAGGCGGCGCAGTTCCCCGGTGTCCTCCGTCTCCACCCGCACGGCGGAGTCGCGCACCTGCTCGTACATGTCGTGCGCGCTCCACAGCTGGATCCCGCCGTCGTCCAGGCCGCCGCTCACCCGCACGGAGCCGTCGCCGCTCCCGGCGCCGTCGGAGAGCGCGTACGCGGGCTGCACCCAGGCGCCGTCGATGGAGATGCGCGCGGCGCCCGCCGCCTCCAGCGCCGCCGCCAGCCCGCCGGCCGCACGCGCGACGCGGGGCGGAAGCGCCACGGCGGAGAGAAAGCGGGCCAGCGACTCGCTCCCGATGTCGTGGCGCAGCACCACCGAGCCCACGCTGTGCTCCCACAGCCGCATGGCGAGGCGGTCCACGTGCCCGGAGCGGGGCGCCGCCGTGCCGCCCGCCATCAGCCCGCCGGGGGTAAGGCGCAGCTGGAAGTACTCGCCGGAAGCCAGCAGCGCCTCGGAGAGGGTCAGCACCGCCTGCGTGAGCGTGGGGTGCGTGAGGGGATAGAACTCGCTGAGCGCGTACGCCTTCGCGAGGTCCACCAGCATGCGGCCGGGCGCGGTGGGTGTGGCCATGGGTTCGTGATGCGTCAGCGCTTGATGCGCTCTCCCCGGTCTTCGTAGCGGAACACCCAGGCGGCCAGGGCGCCGGGGCGAAGGGCGCGCTCGCGGTGCCAGGGCTGCATGTCCCACCGGGAGCCGCCCTCCGCGCCCGGCTGGGCGTCGATCTCCCGCAGCACCGCGCGGATGCGCTCGCGCCACGCCGCCCAGTTCTCCGCGCGCAGGTCCACCCATCCCTTGCGCGCCGTCTGGGCGGCGGCCTCTCCCGGCTCCGGCTCGATCTCCACCTTGCGGCCGCGGAGGACGCGCGCGCCGTCCGGCAGCAGCACCGCCAGCCTGGCCGTCAGCATCCGCGTGCGCAGGTCCGCGTCGTCCGCCACCAGCCGGTCCGCCTCGCGGGCGAAGGCGCCGGGATCGAGCGAGGCCGCGCCGTCCAGCCGGCCGGCGCAGAGGCGGCGGAGGATCTCCGCCTCGAAGAGCAGCTTGGTCAGGCGCGGCGGCCCCAGCATCTCGAACGCCACGCTCCGCCCGCCGTCCCGGGCTTCCATCTCCTCCATCCGCCGGAGCGCCGTCTCGCGCAGCACCCCGGCGCGGTAGGTGGGGCCGCTGGTGGAGGCGTCCAGCGCGGCGACCACGTCGTGCCCGGTGGGGTGGCCCTGGATCTCGCGCACCGCGTCCAGCGCGATCTCCTCCGGGGTGATGAACTCCATCAGCCCCAGCGCGGTCAGCGCCTCGAACTCGTCCGGGGAGAACTGGCCGTTCTCCCCCGCGTCCAGGTGTACGCCGGTGAGCGGCTCGCCGGTTTCCTTCCACAGCGTGCCGCGCCCGAACTCCTGCCGCGCCGCCCGGTCCGCCGTCCCGGCGAACGCCTCCGCCAGGGGCGCCGGCGCCACCGCGTCCACCCGGCGGAAGGGGACGCCGCGGTGCGCCACCGGGCCGCTGCGGATGGCCTTCCACGAGATGGCGGCGGTGGGCTTGATCTCCTTGACCGCGGGGGCGCCGGGGGTGCGCGCCATCAGGTAGAGGAGCAGCGTCTGCGCGCCCGCGACGGACGACTTGGCCAGCAGCTGGCGCGACGGCCGGTCCTCGGAGTGCGTGAAGGGGATGTTGAGCCCCATCCCGCCCGTCCCCGCCGTCCCCACCTTGAGGTACACCCGCGTGCCGACGGTCATCATCGCGTTCATCGCCACCCAGGTGTGGTGGATGAGCGGCGGCAGCGTGAGGGTCATCAGGTGCTTCTCGATGGTCTCCAGCTCCACCGGCCCCCGGCGCGCGGCCTCGCGCAGGGCGGACACGCTCTTGAACACGTTCTGGTAGGCGAAGGCCGTCGCCGTGTTCACGCAGTCGACGACGATCTCGGGGCGATGGCGGAGGACCATCTCGCCCAGCGCGTCGCGCTGCACCGCCTGGTCGCCCAGCGGGCCGAAGAGCGCGTCCAGCATCATCCCGCGCGCTTCGGGATCGTCCAGGACGGTGTCGCGGCCGGCGTGCTTGATGGCGGCGGGGGTGAAGAGGTTCCCCCACTCCGACGCCAGCTCCGTGTCGCCGGCCAGCGGGCGCAGCGTGTCGATCCCCTCCTGCACCTCCGCCTCCGTGAGGGCGGTGATGACCAGCCGCGCGGGCTTCAGCCGCAGCACCTCGCGCGCGATCGCCATCCCCACCAGCCCGGAGCCGCCCAGGATCATCACCCGGGAACCCTGTATGTCCATGCCCTGGCCGTGATCGTGTCAAGAGATGCGGCGAACTGCGGGATTGGGCGATCGCAGGCCGGCTCCGCGCCCGGCGAATGATGCCCATTGCGGCTCTAAACCGGGAATCGCCGCGCCCGCGCCGGAGCGACTGAAGTCGCCGCTGGAAATTCGCGAAGTCCGCCTTCGCGGACTGCATCGCTGCCTCAAGAGCGTGGTAGCAAGCTCAAGCGGAACCCGTTACCGGATTTGATTCGCAATGGGCATAATTCGCTGCTACAACGGCACGAAGTCCGCCTGCGCGGACCACCCCGCAGCGCCGCCGCACGCTCCAAACTGCGTGCGGAGAGGGGGAGAACGGCAACGGCGAACGGCGTCGCACTTCGCGCGGGGCCCTCACCCGCGGCCTGGCGCCGCACCCTCTCCCGCAGGCGGGAGAGGGGATAAACCACATTCCAGCATCCCGCCTGTCGCTGACCTCGCCCGTGCAGTCCGCGCAGGCGGACTTCGTGACGTGCCAGCAGCGGTTTCAACCGCCGGGCGCGGGGCCGGCGCCGCGGCGCGATCTCCCCCTGCGCGCCGCTGCCGTCCTCGTGCGCCGAGGTGTGGCGCCGCATCGGCCTGCC
>DATAAG010000518.1:0-6771 GCA_036260235.1 Longimicrobium sp. | reverse complement strand
GCCTCGGTGACTGAGGCGGGGGAGGCGGTCCATTTATCTCTGGCCCCTGACTGCACAGCCTTTGATCTGGAGGACTTGAAACTGCGCGATGTCCAGAAAGACAGATGATTACGCGGTGTCCAAAAACTAGCGAAATACACGATAACCTGGCGCTTGTCTCGTGTCAACAGTTCCCGTCACATTTAACGGGAATGTTTGCCACTTCATGGCGTAATGTCGTATAAGGGCCTGCAGGGAATCAACCGACTCCTCTATGCTGAAGAAAATGCAGGAGTTGCGACGATCCGTCGGCCTGGATCTTCACTTGTTTCTCTGAACAAGGCCCCTTCCTGCGTTGACAGAAAAAAATGCGCACGGATCGGACGACATGACGGGGGAGAGTCGTTCGTGTGCTGCGGTGGGCAGGTGCTTGAGGGTGAGGTAAATTCGACAAATCGGCGGGTGAAGGTCGTATGACGGTCGGCATTGCACTCGGGGTGGCTCGCGCGCGAGGGACCGGGCAGCCACTCCATGCACTCTGGAGCCTCCGCGCACAGCCAGGGCGCCAGTGATCGGACGGGAGAAGCGGATGCCGCTCAGACCCGATCTGGAGGAAGGACGCAGCAAGATAGCCACGGCGCGGTACCTCACCGAGGCGTCGAGATACCGACTTCTTCGCGCCGACGTGCGGCACATGCACTATCGGGAAGTGGAGACCGAGCCGTGCCAGGTCGTCCGGAACATGGGACTCGGCGTCATTGTTCTGGACTGGATGCGTGCATTGCAGTCCTCGTCACCGATCTCGATGCGCTGACACGCACGCGGGAGCTGAAGCTGCGCTTTCCGAACACTGAGCACATCGGAGCGTTCCTGCCGGTCACGGGAGACGACCATCCCAGTGTGATCAATGGAGCACTCCGGTCACAATGCCGATGGGTCGATGGAGCCACAACGGGTCGCGAAACTGCCCGACGGCATGCTTGCGCGATGCATGATCGACATTGAGTCGCGATTTGTACCGATTCTCTGCAGCTCAATGATCTCACCTTCAATCGGAAGGTGGTCGATGTGATGGATCAAGCGAAGGCGTTCGCACGCATTCGAAAGCAGGGGCACGTGGCGAACTGTCCTGGGGGGAACAGGCTCGGTTTACGCTTGCTCGGCTCGTGGTTCTGGTGGCGGGCGGGTCGCCTGCTTCAAGCATCCGGGCGCCAGGCCGTTCGGCGTGCTGTCGATCGCTCTGATCGAAGCCAGCCAGCGCCGAGGCGAGTGACCAATCCGCCGCCAGCCGCTACATCTACCGACGCTTCAATGCAGCACGCTTTGCATTTCGCGACGAGGATCTGACGGACAGCGGTGCCTCGCGCACCGGCTGACGCCGCCGCGACCCGCGCGCATACGCCTCGGGCAGATCTGCAGCCTCTACCTCGGCGCTGTACGTGCCCACGTTGCGGGCCGCTGCCACCGCCTGGGGCGCGGGCTGCGGGGCAAGGTCGTCCCGGTCCCCGAGTGCGGCCGCGCCGGTCGCCGCGTGCACGAGACCACGGGCGAATGAATGCGAACCGTCCGCGCTGCTCATCACCTGGCAGCGTGCGCGATCAACAGCAAACTCGTGATGTGCCTGGGCAGCGAGCCCGCGTCGACCGTGATCCACCGCTGCGTCAGGGAATGAAGGCGAATCGGTACTCCAGCCGGGGCACGTGCTGCAGCGCGGTCTCCGACGGCGCGTTCAGGTTGGGGTTCAGGACGGAGAACCGGTACGAGCCCGCCGGCAGCGTGATCCGGCGGACCGGCTCTCCGTTGTCCGTGTTTCCGGTCGTCCACGCCACGCCGCCGGTCGCCTCGTTGTACAGAAAGCCCATCACGGACTCCGACGGGCTCTCCGCCGGCGCCTGCCAGGTGACGTTCAGCGTGGTGGTGGCGGCCAGCTGAAAGCGGTACTCGTCGATGTCGCCGGAGGGGTACAGCGGCTCGCCGGTCACCGTCTGCCCCGGCGTGTACGCCTCGCTCCGCCCCTCCGGCGCCCGGTCGATGGGGTGCACGCGCAGCGCGAACTCGCCGCCCATCGAGTAGCCCACCTGGCTGCTGAACATCTGCGGGTCCACCACCAGCTCGTACGCCGTCTCGCCCATGCGGATGCGGCCGGTGGACCTGCCGTCCAGCGTCATCGGCCCGCCGAAGGTGAAGATGGTGGGGTAGGGGAAGTTGACGGGGCGCACGGACGCCGTCATCCCGCCCACGTCGGCCGGCGCGCCCAGGAAGACGTTGATCTCGCGCCCGGGGTCGGCGGCCAGGGTAAAGACGTCCAGGTCGCCGGGCCGGTCGATGCGCTCGCCCGTGATCGTCTGCCCCACCTGCACGGTGGCGGGGACGTGCTCCGGCGCGGGAGAGACTGTGTACGCGCCCACGGTGTACGCGCCCGTCCCCGGCCACGCCGGCTGCCCGCCCGACACGCGCACGTGGTAGGTGCCGGAGGCCTGCAGGCGGTACCGCCGCGAGTAGCCCTTCGCCCCGGCGGTGTTCAGCACCGCCGTCTCCAGCAGCGTGCCGTCGGGGCCCACCAGGTGCGCGTACAGCCCCCCGCGCGCGGGGGCGGGCCCGTCGATGTACACCACCAGGTACTGGCCGCCGGTGCCGGCGAACGCGAACTCGTCCACGTCGCCCGGGCGGTCCACGGCGCCGGCGACGGCGTCGCCGTCCAGGCGCACCTCGCCGCCCGCCTCCGGACGGCGGTCGATCGGGTACAGCTCCAGCCGGTAGGCGCCGGCCGCCGCGGCGGGCGCGCCGGCCGCCGGCCCGGAGACGCGCACGGTGTACGCGCCGGTGACCGGCAGGGTGATGCGCCCGGTGCCCGCGTCGTCCAGCGAGGCGGTCGGCGCGGCCAGCTGCAGCTCCGCCAGGCGCTGCAGGTCGCGGAGCAGCTCCACGTTCAGCCCGGCGGTCATCCCCGACTGCAGCTGGACGAAGAGGTTCACCTCCTGCCCGGCCGTGCCGGTGAAGGTGAACTCGTCCACGTCGCCCACCGAGCCGATGGCCTCCGCCGCCACGGTGCCGGGCGCCAGGGCGGCGCCCGCGGACTCCGGCGCGCGGTTCACGCGGTCCACCCGCAGGCGGTAGGGTCCGTGCACGTCCTGGCGAACGGCGTCGCCGCCGCTGATGCGCACGGCGTACGTCCCCGTGCTGGGGAGCCGCACCCGCCCGCTGGAGAGCGCCTCCAGGGGGTCCGTGGGCCCGGTCGTGGTGACCCGGGCCACCGTATCGCCGGAGGCGCGGTCGACCAGCTTCGCGTCCACCCGCGCCCCCGCGCCGGCCCCGGACTGCAGGAAGACGATCCACTCCTCGCCCGCCTGGCCGGCCAGCAGGAACTCGTCCACGTCGCCCGGCACGTCCAGCGCCTCGCCGGCGATCTCCTGCCCGGAGGTGATCTGCGCCGGCGCGGTCTCCGGGGCCGGGCTGCGCAGGAAGAGCCGCACCGTGTAGGAGCCGCCGTCGTTGGCGCCGTGGCCCCGCACCCGCAGGCGCCCGCGCCCCAGCGCGGAGGGCTGCACCCAGGGGGTGGCCTGCGCGGCGAGCGTGGGGTCCGTCCCCACGCTGGACGTCTGCCCCGCCACCGCGCCCGTCTCGGTGAACAGCTCGGCCACCAGCGTGTCGGCCGCGCTGCCGCTGGTGGCCTGCAGCAGCACGCGGAACTCCACGTCCGGCGCCACCACCTCGTACTCCTGGGCGCGCCCGGGCTCCACCCGGCCCTGCACGCCGGCGCCCGCCTCGATCTTGGGGAGCGGCTCCGGCTCTTCGCGCGAGGGAGAGTCGCACGCGGCCAGCACGGCCGCGAAGCACGCCAGGAAGGCGGCGCGGGTGAAGGAAGTCATCGGAAGGGATGATGGAGTGGGAGAGATGCGGCAACCCACAAAGATACGCCGACGCGCAGGAACGACAAGCGCTTGCGGCAACGGCCGCCGCCGATTGTTCCCGCTGTCCGGCACGGTTATCTTCTTCCCTTCGCCGTACCTTCGCCTCTCCTCCCCCCGCTGTCCGCCATCTTCATGCGATTCACGCCCTTCTGCCATCTCCGGGCGCTGCCCCTTGCCGCGGTGCTGCTCGCCGCCCTGCTGGGCGCCGCCTGCAAGGACGCTTCCGGCCCGGGCGGCCGCGGCCGCCCGGGCATCACCGTGCTCGACCAGATCGCCTCCGACTCGGTGGGCGCGCGCGGCGGCACGCTGCGCCTGGAGGTGCGCGACTCCAGCGGCGCCCCCGCCGAGGGGGTGATGGTGGAGGTGGTGGCGCTCACGGCCCCCTCGCCCTGCCCGCCCTGCGAGACCTGGAGCACGCTCTACGTGGGGACGGGCGAGCAGGGCCCGTGGAACCCCGCCATGACGCTCGCCGCGGGCGCCGGCGGCGCGCTGACGCTGCACGTCCTGCTGGGCTGGGTGGCGGGGGAGGGCGGGCTGGTGGTGCGGGTGCCGTCGCTGGGGTACGCCGACACCGTGCGGGTGACGGTGCACCCCGGCGCGGCGGTGGGGATGCGCGTGGCTCCCGCGGACACGGCGGTGGCCATCGGGGGCAGCTACACCCTGCGCGCCGCCGCGGTGGACCGGCACGGCAACGCCCGGCCGGACCCCGTGACGCTCACCACGGCCTCCAGCGACCTCTCCCTCCAGGGCGCCACCGTCCGCGGCGTCTCCTTCGGGCGGGCGGAGATCCGGACCGCCTCCGGCGCGCACACCGGGCAGGCGTTCGTGAGCGTGGTGCCCGGCGGCACGGTGGCGGCCATGCGCCTGCCGCCCGCGGGACCCCGCCAGACGGTGCTGACGGGGCTGGACGGCTCGAACCTGCACACCCTTCCCAGCGCACCCAACGGGGTGGTGGAGGACTGGAACCGCCAGGGCACCCAGCTCCTGGTGCTGTACGACGAGCTGGACCAGCCCGACCGCATCAGCGTGTACGACATGGCGGCGGGGACCTCGCGGGTGGTGGTGGACGTGACCGGCCACCCGCGGCTGCGGCATCTCTCCTCGCCGCGCTTTGCGCCGGACGGGGAGTGGATCTACTTCTCCGGGTACGAATCCGGCGCGGGATGGCCGCTGCTGTGGCGGATCCGTCCGGACGGGACCGGCCTGGAACTGCTTACGCCTCCCGGCGCGTACGTGGCGGCGGACCAGCCCGCGGTCTCGCCCGACGGAACGCGGGTGGTGTACGTGGGCAGCCGGGCCAGCGGCGACTACACCTCGTTGTACGTGCTGGACCTGGCGTCGGGGACGCACACGAAGCTGCACACCGAGGGGGTGGCGCGCCCGCGGTGGTCCCCCACCGGCGAGTGGATCTCGTTCACCGGCTCGCACGAGTACCGGCCGTTCCTGGTGCGGCCGGACGGCGGCGGCGCGCGGGAGCTGGTGCTGGCCCCGCTGCCGCCCATCGCCTACCGCGCCGTGTGGTCGCCGGACGGGCGGTGGCTGCTGGCGACCTCCAGGGACCTGTGGGTGGTGATCGACGTCGCCACGGGGGAGCCCGTGCGCCTGCCGCAGCGCATGACGGAGCTCCTTCGCGACCCGGTCTGGCGGCCGTGATGTGATGGAGTGATGGAGTGATGGAGTGATGGAGTGATGGAGTGATGGACCGGCTGCCGCGCCGGGAGCGGGCTGCGCAACGGGGGAGGATCGATGGTCCGGCTGAGCGTGAACCTCAACAAGGTGGCGCTGCTGCGGAACGCGCGTGACCTGGACGTTCCCAGCGTGATGCACGCGGCGCGGTGCTGCCTGCAGGCGGGCGCGCACGGCATTACGGTGCATCCCCGGCCGGATGGCCGGCACATCCGCACGAATGACGTGGTTGAGCTCGCGCCGGTGGTGCGGGAAGCGGGCGCCGAGTTCAACATCGAGGGCTATCCGTCCGACGCCTTCCTGGATCTGGTCGTGGGCGTACGGCCGGACCAGTGCACCCTGGTGCCGGATTCGCCCGATCAGCGGACCTCCGACCACGGGTGGGACGTCGCGGCCCACGCCGCCCTGCTGGAACGGACCCTCGCGCGGCTGCGCTCCGCCGGCATCCGCACCTCGCTCTTCATGGACGCGGCGGATCCGCGCGACGCGGAGCGGATCGGCGCCGCACGCGCGGTGGGCGCGGACCGGGTGGAGCTCTACACGGAGCCGTACGCGCGGGCCTTCGGCGGCCCGGAGGCGGAGCGGGTGCTCGGCCGCTTCGCCGGTGCCGCGGAGGCTGCGCTCCAGGCCGGGCTGGGCATCAACGCAGGCCACGACCTGAACCTGCGGAACCTGGGGCCGTTCGCCAGGACGGTGCCGGGGCTGCAGGAGGTCTCCATCGGCCACGCCTTTACCGCGGACGCCCTGGAGCTCGGCTACCGCGCCGCGGTCCACGCGTACCTGCGCGTCCTCGTCGGCGATGAAGCATCCGGCGCCTGATGCGGATCCGGCAAGAGACTCAACAGATTTTCTCACGCAGAGCAGCAGAGCAGCAGAGCAGCAGAGGAAGAAGACGAATTTCTCTCTGCTGCTCTGCTGCTCCGGGCGCAACCTGTTTGCTGATGTGCAGTGGCGGACGATGTCTGGCCGCCGTGGCGGCGGCTGGCGCCTGAATTGCGGCAGGCGGGTCGTCCGCACCCCACGTTCTCCCGACCCACCCTCCCCACCCACGGAGGCCCCGTGCAGCACCCGCTCCGCCTCCTGCTGCCTTTCGTCGTGCCCGTACTCGCCGCCTGCGCGGACCACGTCGCCGCGCCGGAGCCCATCGCCCCCGCGCCTGCGCCGCCGGCGGCCGTGCAGGCGCTGGAGTGCAGCG
>DATAAG010000517.1:0-16156 GCA_036260235.1 Longimicrobium sp. | reverse complement strand
GGCCCGCCGCGCACGGCCAGCGTGGCCCACGCGCCCCCCGCCCCGTGCAGCGGCCACAGCTGCCGCTGGCGGGGAGAGAGCCGGTATCCTTCCATCACCTGTTGCATTCGCGTCTCCTCAAGGTTTCACCACCGCCGTGCTTTCCGGCGTCCGCCCACGGGATGGCCGCCGGAAGCGGCGTCATCCCCCGCCCCGGAGACGGGCCTCGCGCGGAGCCGCGAGAGACCCGTCTCGACCGGACCCGGGTCAGGCTTCCAGGCCGGCGCCGTCCACGGGCTGCGTCATGCCGACGCGGATCTTCCGCTCGCCCTTGTAGGGGCCGCGGGCGTGGGCCACCGCCATGTTGTCGATCAGGATCACGTCCTCCTTCTGCCACGGGAACGCGACCTCCTCCGCGTCGAAGGCGGCGCGGATGGCGGCGAGCGCCTCGGGCTCGATGGGGGTGCCGTCGCCGTAGAGCGTGTTGCGGGGAAGCTCGTCGTCGGCGAACGCCTCCATCAGCGCCTCGCGGATCTCCGGGTCCAGGCTGCTGACGTGGAACAGGTGCGCCTGGTTGAACCAGAGGAGCTTGCCGTTCCCCGGGTGGCGCGCCACGGCCTGGCACACCTGGCGGGTGCGCACCCGGTCGCCGCCCTTCCACTCCACCTCGATCCCCTCGGCGGCGCAGAACGCCTCCATCGTGGCGCGGTCGCCGGTCTGAAAGACCTCCTGCCAGGTGAGGTCCACGCCGTCGCCGTAGTTGCGCACGTACATCACCCGCTTCTGGCGGAACTTCTCGCGGATCTCCTCGGGAATGCGGTCGAAGACCCGGGCGCTGTCGCAGATCGGAGTCACGCCGCCCTCGGCCGCCGGGAGCTCGCAGTAGAAGAACAGCTTCATGGGCCAGCTGCGGGCGTACGAATGCTCGTTGTGGAACGGGATGGACTTGTCCGCGGGGTACTCGGTGGAGGTGTAGACGCCGTTCCCCACCTCGGTGCGCGGCGTGGAGCGGTAGGTGTACTGCTCCAGGTGCCCGCCGACGGTCTGGATGAAGGAGCGGAAGGGGTCGATCCCCCCCACCTGGAAGCCGCGGAAGAGGACGGCGCCGTGGGCGGCCAGCGTTTCCTCGATGAAGGGCAGGTTGTCGGCGGCCCAGGCGATCAGGTCCACGCCCTCCAGCGTGGGGCGCACCACGGCCGGGAGCGTCTGCCCCGGCGAGAGCTCCTCGACGCGGACGACGGGCTCGGCGCCCAGGGTGACGCGCTTGCGCTCCACGCGCCCCAGCTTCTTGATGGACGGTACGTTGCTCGACATGCGATGTGCTCCTGGTTGGAAACGACGTTCGTGCGGCGGATTGCCGCGTCTCGTGAACGGGTGCAGCGCGTGGTGCCCGGTCCGGGCGGACCGGTAGTGGCCCCGGGGCCGCCGGCGATCATCGCGCGGCGGCCGTGCTCCTCCCCACGCGCGGTCGCGGGGGATGGAGGAGGTTCGTCGTGGGGGCGGAGGCGGTCGGGTGGAACGCGGGCGCCGCGGGTCGAGCCCGCGGTTCGGGCTACGGGTCCGGCCGGATCATACCGGATCCGGAGAAGAACGAGCTTGGTGAGAGTGCGCGCGCTTCCCTCGGCCGTGGAGTTGGCAGATGGTTCTCAGGATCGCGCATCAGGGGCCCGGACGGCGTTCTTCAGTGCGCTCCGGAGATGATCCGGGGAACGCATGCCTTCCCAAAAAAAATTTTCATGGCCCCCTGCCGCACCTCCATCCCTCTTCCGTTCCCGACAGCCCGCGCCGGCTCGTGCCTCGTCGGCCGGCGCGCCATGCCATCGGCGGACATGGATCAGGGCCAGGATGGCAGGAGCCGAGTGAACGGCACGAGAAAACTCCGTTGACTCCGTTGACTCTGTGTGAGGCCCATTCTTTTTTGCGGATTCGGGATCACGGGTCAGGCCTCGATCTCCACCGCCCGGCGGCGCCCGCCCTGCAGGTGGCTGCGGAGGGAACGCTCGCGGGTCTCCGCGCGGAGGAGCTGCTCCGCGCGCTCTTCGTCCGCGAGCGCGGCGTACAGGACGGCCAGCGGCTGCTCCGGCGCGGCGGCCGCGCGCGCCATCAGCGACTCCAGCCGCGCCAGGATGCGGCGCACCGTGGCCGGCTCGAACAGGGCCGCGTCGTATCCCAGCGACACCGACAGCCCGCCCTCGCCGTCCTCCGCCGTCCCCAGGCGCAGGTCGAACTTGGCGGCGGGGTCGCCGGCATCGATCCCCTCCAGCGCCAGCCCCTCGAAGCGGAGCGGCTCGCCGCCCATCTCGGAGTGGTTGAACCAGACCTGGAACACCGGGGTGCGCGCCGGATCGCGCGGAAGCCGCAGGGCGTCCACCACCTTCTCGAAGGGAACGTCCTGGTGCGCGTACGCCTCCAGGGCGGCCCGGCGCACCCGCACCAGGAGCTCGCGGAAGGTGGGCGCCCCGGCCAGGTCCAGGCGGACGGGGAGCGAGTTGAGGAAGAGCCCGATGGTGCCGTGCAGCTCTTCGCGGTCGCGGTGGACGGCCACCGGGCACCCCACGGCGAAGTCGTCCTGCCCCGCCTCGGCCGCCAGGGTGGCGCCGTAGCCGGCCAGCAGGGTCATGAACAGCGTCACCCCCTCGCGCCGGCTGGTGTCGCGGAGCGCGTCCACCAGCTCGCGCGGCCACGCCGCCGCCTCGCTGCCGCCGCGCAGCGACGGCCGCTCCGGGCGCGGGTGGTCGGCGGGAAGCCCCAGCGCGGGCACGCCGGCCAGCCGCCCGCGCCACCACGACACCTGCTCCTCCAGCGCCTCGCCGTCCAGCCGCGCGCGCTGCCACGCCGCGAAGTCGGCGTACTGCGTGGCCAGCGCGGGGAGCGGCGAGGGGAGGCCGGCGCGGAAGCTGGTGTACAGCGCCGCCAGCTCTTGCAGCAGCACCCCCGCCGACCACCCGTCGAAGACGATGTGGTGAAAGGCGAGCACCGCCCCGTACTCCTCGTCGCCCACCCGCGCCAGGCCGGCGCGCACCAGCGGGCCGTGCCCCAGGTCGAAGGGGAGCCAGGCGCCGCGGCGAAGCTCCGCCACCAGCGCCGCCTCGCGCTCCGCCGCCGGCACCCCGCGCAGGTCGGTCTCGCGCAGCGCCACCGGGGCCGGCGGGTCGATCACCTGCCGCGGCTCGCCGTCCACGGTGGGAAAGCGGGAGCGCAGCACCTCGTGGCGGCGGACGACCTCGTCCAGCGCCCCCCGCCAGGCGGCCACGTCCAGCGCGCCGCGCAGGCGGAAGGTGAAGGGGATGTTGTGCGCGGGCGACCCGGGATCCAGCAGCGTGGTGTACCACAGCCGCTGCTGCGCGTAGGAGAGGGGAAGCTCGCCGTCGCGGGGGACGGGGGTGATGGGCGGCGCGTCGCGGGTGCCGCCCGCGTTGAGCGCCATGTCGATGCTCCCCGCCAGCCCCGCCGGCGTCTCGGCGGTGAGCAGCGTCTCCACCGAGATCGGCACGCCGAAGCCCTTGCGGATGCGCGCCGCCAGCAGGATGGCGCGGATGGAGTTGCCGCCCAGCTCCAGGAAGCGGTCGTGCACCCCCACGTGCTCCACCCCCAGCACCGCCCGCCAGAGCGCCAGCACCCGCTCCTCGGTCTCCGTGCGCGGAAGGCCCTCCGCCGCCGCCGCGGCGCCGGGCGCCTCGGGCGCGGGAAGGCGGGCGCGGTCCAGCTTGCCGTTGGCGGTCAGCGGCAGCGCGTCCAGCCGCACGAAAGCGGCGGGAACCATGTACGCCGGCAGGCGCGCCTCCATGAAGACGCGCAGCTCCGCCTCCGCGGGCGGGGTTCCCTGCGCCGGGACCAGGTAGCCGACCAGCTGCACCCCGTCCTCGTCGGGGCGCGCGACCACGGCGGCCGTCTCCACCCCGGGGTGCAGGCGCAGCGCCATCTCCACCTCGCGCGGCTCCACCCGGTAGCCGCGCACCTTGACCTGCTGGTCGGCGCGGCCCAGGAACTCCAGCCGCCCGCCGGGAAGCCAGCGCGCCCGGTCGCCGGTGCGGTAGAGCCGCGCCCCCGGCACGGCGCCGAACGGGGCGGGGACGAAGCGCTGGGCGGTGAGCCGCGGGTTGCCCAGGTAGCCGCGGGCCACGCCCGCGCCGCCCAGGTACAGCTCGCCCGGCGTGCCGGCGGGCGCCATCCGCCCGGCGGCATCCAGCACCCGCGCGTGGGCGTGCCCCAGCGGGCGGCCCAGCGGCGGCGCGGCGGCGTCGGGCCCGTGCAACTCGCCCGCCACCACGCCGACGGTGGTCTCGGTGGGCCCGTAGTGGTTGAAGACGCGGAGCGCCGGGGCCAGCGCGCGCACCCGCGCCAGCAGGCCCCAGTCGCTGGCGTCGCCGCCCAGCACCAGGTGGGTGCGCGGAAGGAGGCGCTCCGCGTGCTCGTGCGCCAGCAGCGCGCGCAGGTGCGACGGCACCACCTTCATGGCGTCCACCGGGTGCGCGGCAAGGAAGGCGTCGAGGGCGGCGGGGTCGGTGGCCTCCGCCTCCGACGCCACGTGCACCACCCCGCCGCCGGCCAGCGCGGGAAAGAGCGCGGTGTTCCCCAGGTCCGCGGCGAAGGTGGAGACCAGGAGCCAGCGCGCGTCCGCGGGCACCTGCAGCCGGCCGCGCACCGCGCCGGTGTAGTGCATCACCTGCCGGTGCTCCACCATCACCCCCTTGGGGCGCCCGGTGGTGCCCGACGTGTAGACCACGTACGCCAGCGCCGCGGGATCGTCGTGCTCCGCCGGGGGCTCGTCCCCGCCCGCGGAGGGAAGGAGCGGGGCGTCCAGGGTGAGCACCGGGAGCCCGGCCTCGCCCACCCGCTCCATCCAGCGCTCCAGCGTGACCACCGCCGCCGCGCCCGCGTCGCGCAGCACCCAGCCCAGCCGGTCGGCCGGGTAGGCGGGGTCCACCGGCACGTACGCCGCGCCGGCCTTCCACGCCGCCAGGAGCGCGACCACGGCCTCGGGCGCGCGGTCCATCACCACGGCCACGCGGTCGCCGGGGCACACGCCCAGCGCCTGGAGGCGGCGCGCGACGGCGTCCGCGCGCCCGTTCACCTCGCCGCGCGTCAGCGAGCCGCCGGACCAGACCAGCGCGGGGCGGTCCGGCTCCGCCGCGGCGTTGCGGGCGAAGAGGACGTGCACCGGCGCCTCCAGCGGCACCGGGCCCTCCCCCTGGCCCAGGCGCAGCACCTCCTCGCGCGCCGCGGGCGAGAGCGGATCGAAGGCGTCGTGGGCCGCGCCCTCGTTTTCCGCGATGGCGGCGAGCACGCGCCGGTACAGGGCGTCGATCTCCCGGATGCGCTCGTCGGAAAAGACCGTGCGGTCGGCCTCCACGCTCAGCAGCACCCGCCCGCCGGGCCCGGGGACGTGCTGGAACGAGGTCATCAGCGCGAAGTTGGTCTCCTCCACCGCCGCGTCGGTGGACAGCGGCACCAGCTCGCCCCCGGCGAGCTGGTCGCCCACCTGGTGAAAGTTCAGGTAGACGAACGACGCGTCGAAGAGCGGGGCCGCCCCGCCGTGCTCCGCCTGGATGGCCGAGAGCGGGTAGCGGCGGTACGGAAGGACGGCCAGCTCCGCCTCGTGGGCGCGCAGCACCAGGTCGCTCCAGCTGCCGGGGTGCAGCTCCACGCGCAGGGGAAGGGTGTTCAGGAAGAGCCCGGCCACCCGCTCGCCGTCGGTGGTCTCCGGGCGGCCGTTGGTGGACAGGCCGGAGACGACGTCGCTGCGCCCGCCGAGCGCCTGCAGCACCTTGAAGTGCGCCGCCAGGAGCACGCTCTTGAGCGGCACCGACTGGCGCCGCGCCACCGCGCGCAGGGCGCGGAGGAGCGGCCTGCGCAGCACGCGGCTCTCGCGGCGCACGCGCGGCAGCGGAGCGGCGCCGGGCGCGGCGTCGCGGGGAAGCGGGGCCGGGTCGAATCCGTCCAGCCGCTGCGCCCAGAACTCGCGGGCCTCCACCGACTCCAGCGCGCGCCGCTCCAGCCGCACGAAATCGCGGAAGGTGGTGGCCAGCTCCGGCAGGGCCGGCATCTCCTCGCCGCGCGCCAGCGCCAGGTACGACGCCAGCACCTCGCCCAGGAGGGTCTGCAGGCTCCACCCGTCGAAGAGGGCGTGGTTCTGCACCAGGGTGAACTGCACCGTCCCCTCGTCGCGGCGGTGCAGGTGAAAGCGCAGCTGCGGCGCGCTCGCCGGGGGGAAGGGGCGCGCCTGCTCGGCGGCGAAGAACTCCGCCAGCACCCGCTCCTGCTCCGCGGCGTCCGCGCCGCGCAGGTCGTGGCACTCCACGGGAAAGGCGGCCGCCGCGTGCACCAGCTGGAGCGGCTCGCCGTAGCTCTGCAGGTCGAAGGTGGTGCGCAGCACGGGGTGGCGCTCCGCGGCGGCCAGCGCGGCGCGGCGGAAGGCGTCCAGGTCCAGCTTCACCCCCAGGCGCCAGCTCGCCAGGTAGTGGTACATGGCGCTGTCGGGCGCGTGCTCGCGGTGGTACAGCATCCCCAGCTGCATCCGCGTGAGCGGGTACGCGTCGTCCAGGCCGGCGGGGAGGAGCGCGCGGTCTTCGGCGGAGACCAGGGAGAAGGGCTCGCCGTGCATCTCCTCGCCCTCGTTGCCGTCCCCCGTTCCCGCGGCGGCGGCGAGCGCGGCGATGGTGGGGTGGCGGGCCACGTCGCGGATGGCGATGCGGATGCCGCGCTCGCGGGCCAGCGCCACCACGTTGAGGATGCGGATGGAATCGCCCCCCAGCTCGTAGAAGTTGTCGTGCACGCCCACCTTGTCCACCCCCAGCACGGCGGCCCAGATGGCGGCGAGCGTCTCCTCCACCAGCGTCCGGGCCGGCGCGTACGCCCCGTCCACGGCGCAGCGCCCCAGCGGCGCGGGGAGGGCGGCGCGGTCCAGCTTGCCGTTGGGGCTGAGGGGGAGCGCGTCCATCGTCACCACCGCGCCCGGGACCATGTAGTCCGGGAGGGTGGTCCCCAGGAAGGCGCGCAGCACGCCGGCGGACGCCGGCTCGCCGCGCGGGACCACGTAGGCCACCAGCGCCGCCTCCTCGCCCGTGCCGCGGACGATGACGGAGGCCTCGGAGACCGACTCGTGGCGCAGCAGCGCCGTCTCGATCTCCCCCGGCTCAATGCGCAGGCCGCGCACCTTCACCTGGAAGTCGGTGCGGCAGAGGTATTCCAGCGCGCCCTCGCCCGTCCAGCGCACGCGGTCGCCGGTGCGGTACATCCGCGCGCCCGCGTGGCCCGAGAAGGGGTCGGGGACGAACCTTTCCGCCGTGAGCGCCGCGCGGCCGTGGTAGCCGCGCCCCACCTGCACGCCGGCCAGGTACAGCTCGCCGCTCACCCCGGCGGGGAGCGGGCTTCCCTGCCCGTCCAGCACGTAGGTGCGCGTGTTGGCGATCGGCCGGCCGATGGGGACGCCGCCCTCCGCGTCCTCCGCCGTGCACGGCCACCAGGTCACGTCCACGGCCGCCTCGGTGGGGCCGTACAGGTTGTGCAGCTCCACCCCGGGAAAGGCGGCGAAGAAGCGCCCGGCCAGCGCCGGGGGGAGCGCCTCGCCGGAGCAGACGACGCGGCGCAGCCCCGGGCAGCGGCCGGCGCCCACCCCGTCCAGGAAGACGGAGAGCATGGAGGGGACGAAGTGGCAGGTGGTGATCCCCGCCTCCTCGACGAGCCCCGCCAGGTACGCGGGGTCGCGGTGCCCCTCGGGGCGGGCCAGCACCAGCCGCGCGCCGGTGACCAGCGGCCACAGGAACTCCCACACCGACACGTCGAAGCCGAACGGCGTCTTCTGCAGCACCGCGTCGCCGGCGGAGAGGCCGAGCGCGTCCTGCATCCACAGCAGGCGGTTGACCACGCCGCGGTGCGCGTTCATCGCGCCCTTGGGAAGGCCGGTGGAGCCGGAGGTGTAGATCACGTAGGCCAGCTGCGCCGGGTCGATGGCGATCCCCAGGTCCGCGCCGTCCTCGTCCGGGTACCCGTCCTCCAGCCGCACGACGCTCGCGGCGCCGGAGACCAGGGGGACGAAGCGGTCCTGCGCCAGCACGGCGGCCACGGCGGAGTCCGCCAGCATGTAGGCCAGCCGCCCGGCGGGATAGGTGGGATCCACCGGGACGTAGGCGCCGCCCGCCTTGAGCACGCCCAGGATGCCGGCCACCAGCTCCGGCGACCGCTCGGCGCAGATCCCCACCCGCGACTCCGCGCCCACGCCCAGGGCGCGGAGGCGGCGGGCCAGGCGGTTGGCGCGCTCGTTCAGCGCGCGGAAGGTGACCGTCCCGCCCTCGAAGACGAGCGCGGCCGCGTCGGGGGTGCGCGCCGCCTGCCGCTCCACCAGCGCGGGAAGGCTGAGCCCGGCGTCGGCGTAATCGACGTCCGTCGCGTTCCACCCGGACACCACGCGGCTCCGCTCGGCGGCCTCCATCAGGGGGAGCCGGGAGATGCGGCACTCCGGGTCGGCCGCGGCGCCGTCCAGCAGGACGCGGAGCTGCTCGCCCATGCGCGCGCCGGTCGCGGCGTCGAACAGGTCCTCCGCGTACTCCAGCCCGCACGAGATCCCGTCCGGTCCGCCCTGGGCGCCCAGGAGCAGGTCGTACTTGGCCCCGCCGGTGCGCACCTCGAACGGCTCCAGCCCCAGCGCCTGCTCCGGCTCGCCCGCCGCCGGCGAGTCCGGCCCGGCGTCGGCGAAGTTGAGCATCACCTGGAAGAAGGCGCCGCGGCTGAAGTCGCGCCGCGGGGCCAGCTCCGAGACCAGGCGGGCGAAGGGAAGCTCCTGGTGCTCCTGCATCGCGAAGATCGTCTCCCGCGCGCGCCCCACCAGCTCGCGGAAGGTAGGGTCGCCCCGCAGGTCCAGGCGGAGCACCACCGTGTTCACCAGCGGTCCGATCAGCGACTCCAGCTCCACCTGCCCGCGGTTCACCACGGGCGCGCCCACCAGCACCTCGCCCTCGCCCGACAGGCGGTGCAGGAGGACGCCGTAGCCGGCCAGGACGGCGGCGAACGTCGTCGCCCCCGCCTCGCGGGCCAGAGCCGCCAGGGCGGCCGAGGTCGCGCCGGGGACGGTGAAGGCGTGCATCCCGCCCCGTCCGCTGGGCTCCGCGGGGCGCGGGCGGTCGGCGGGGAGGTCCAGCCGCTCCGGGGCGCCCGCGAGCCGGGCGCGCCACCACTCCACCAGCGCCTCCCCGGCCTCGCCCTCCAGCGCCTCGCGCTCCCAGGTGGCGTAGTCGCCGTACTGGATGGGAAGCTCCTCCAGCGGGGAGTCCTCGCCGCGCCGGAAGGCGGCGTACAGCGCCTCCAGCTCGCGGACGAAGACGCCGTCCGACCACCCGTCCCACACCAGGTGGTGGGCGTTCAGGAGCAGGGCGTGCCGCTCCGCGCTCAATCGAAAGAGGGTGGCGCGGAAGAGGGGGCCGCGCACCAGGTCGAAGGAGCGCCGCGCCTCCTCCGCCAGCCGCTCGGCCAGGGCCGCGTCGCGCTCGCCGGCGGGGAGCGGCTCCAGGTCCACGCGCTCCAGGGCAAGCTCCGCCCCCGGCGACACGATCTGCGCCGGCTCGCCGTCCACCACGGCGAAGGTGGTGCGCAGCACCTCGTGGCGCGCCACCATCTCGCGCAGCGCCCGCTCCAGCGGCGCGGCGTCCAGCGGCCCGCTCAGCCGGTAGCCGGCGGGGACGTGGTACGCGGGTCCGTCGGCCCCCATCTGCGCCGCCAGCCACAGCATCTGCTGCGCGGAGGAGAGGGGAAAGGTGTAGACCTCGTCGTCCTGGAGGCCGGTCGCGTCCTGCATCGGTTGCGTCATCGAGAGATGATCTCCTGAAAGGGCTACTGCACGCTCTTGAAGAATCCGTCGGAAGGAGCTCCCACCCGCCGCGCGCTGCGCTCCACCCGCCCCGGCGCGGAGCGCGCGGCCTCGCGGGGGAGCGACTGGACGTGCGCGGCCAGCCGCGCCACCGTGGGGTGCTCGAACACCCGCCGCAGCGGCACGGACACGCCCATGGCGGCGCGCACCCGGTTCACCACCCGGGCGGCGAGCAGCGAGTGCCCGCCCAGGGCGAAGAAGTCGCTTTCCACCCCCACCCGCTCCAGCTCCAGCACCTCGGCCCAGATGCCGGCCAGCGCCGCCTCGGCGCCGGTGCGCGGCGCCACGTAGTCGTCCATGGCCGCGGCGCCGCCGCGGGGGTCGGCGGCCAGCGCGCGCCGGTCCACCTTCCCCGCCGGGGTGAGGGGAAGCGCGTCGAGCGCCACCAGCACCGCGGGGACCATGTGCTCCGGAAGCCGCTCGCGGAGCCAGGCGCGCAACGCCGCCGGGGGCGGCGCGTCCTCCCCCGCCGCCACGAAGGCGGCGAGCTGGCGCCCGGTGGCCGCATCGCGGGCCACGGCGGCGCAGTCGCGCACGGCGGGGTGGGCCCGCAGCGCCGCCTCCACCTCGCCCAGCTCGATGCGAAAGCCCCGCACCTTCACCTGTCCGTCGATGCGCCCCAGGAACTCCAGCGTCCCGTCCGGCCGCCAGCGGGCCAGGTCGCCGGTGCGGTACAGGGTCTCGCCGGGGGCGCGGGCGAAGGGGTTGGGGACGAAGGCGCCCGCGGTGCGGCCCGGCCGGCCGTGGTAGCCGTCGCCCACGGCGATCCCCGCCACGCACAGCTCGCCGGGGACCCCCACCGGCACCGGGCGGAGGGCGCGGTCCACCACGTGGCAGTCCACGTTGGGAAGGGGCCGGCCGATGGAGACGCCGCGCGTCTCCCCGGGGAGCGGCTCGCGGACGACCAGCTGGGTGATGTCGTCGGAGGCCTCGGTGGGGCCGTAGGCGTTGGTGAGGGGGACCGCGGGATACGCCCGCAGCCACGCGTTCACCAGCGCGACGGGGACCTCCTCGCCGGTGGCCATCATCCAGCGCAGCGCCGGAAGGGCGCGCGCGGCGGGCGGCAGGGGATCCACGTGGGCCAGCAGGGCGCGCAGAACCGCGGGCACCAGCTCCGCCAGGGTGATCTCCTGGTCGCGGAGGACCCCGAGCAGGCGGGCGGGATCGCTCACCGTCTCCGCGTCCACCACCACGGCGCGGCCGCCCAGGACCAGCGGCGCCAGCATCTGCCAGACGGAGATGTCGGACGACGCCGGGGCGCTCTGCAGAAAGGCGAGCCCCGCGTCCAGCTCCAGCAGCTCCGCCTGGGCGAAGACGTGGTTCACCGCGCCGTCGTGGCGGATGACCGCGCCCTTGGGCAGCCCGGTGGAGCCGGAGGTGTAGAGCATGTAGGCCGGGTCCCGCGGGTGTCCGCCGCGCCCGCCCAGCGGCCCGGCGCCGCCGTCCGCCCACACCGCCGGGTCGTCCAGGCAGACCACCTGGCGAAGCGACGGGCTCTCCGCCAGCGCGTCCACGAAGGCGGCGGCCAGCCGTGAGCGGGTGAGGAGGTGCGCCACCCCGGAGTCGCGCAGCATGTGGCGCACGCGGTCGGCCGGGTAGTCGGGGTCGATGGGGACGTACGCGCCGCCCGCCTTGAGCACCGCGACCACCCCGGTCACGAAGTCGATCCCGCGCTCGTCCAGGATCCCCACGAAGCGCCCCGGCCCCACCCCCGCGTCCGCCAGGCGCCGCGCGAGCAGCCCGGCGCGCCGGTCCAGCTCCGCGTAGCTCACCGACGCTCCCTCGTGCACCACGGCGGTGCGCCCGGGGGTCAGGTCGGCCTGCGCCTCGAACAGCTCGCCCAGGGTGCGGTGGACGGGGTAGCGGCGCCGCGGGCCCTGGAAGGTGTCGCGCAGCTCCGCCGCCTCCTCCGCGTCCAGCATCTCCAGCGCGTCCAGGGGTAGGTGCGGCGCGGCGGCGGCGGATTCCAGCAGCGTGCGGAAGCTCCGCATCCAGCGCAGGATCGTCCCGCGGTCGAAGAGGGCGGTCCTGTACTCCCAGTCCAGCCGCAGCCCGCCGCCGGTGTCCACCGCGGCCAGGTCCAGGTCGAACTTGGCGCTGCCGTGGTGCACCGCGAGCACCTCGGCCTCCGCGCCGCCGGCCTCCATCCGTCCCCCGGGCGCGGTGTGCATGTTGAGCACGGCCGAGACCAGGGGCGGGCGCGAGGGATCGCGCGGGGCGCCGAGCAGGGCCGCCAGGTCCGCGAGCGATGCGCCGCGGTGCTCCATGGCGTCCATCAGCTCGCCCTGCACCGCCGCCAGGTAGCCGGCGAAGGAGGGATTCCCCGCCAGCCGGCTGCGGACGGGAAGGACGTCCACCCAGCACCCCACGGTGTCGCCCGCCCCCTGCGCCAGCTGGCCGGCGGAGATGACGCCGACCACCACGTCGTCCTGCCGCGCCAGGCGGTGCAGGAAGACGCCGAAGGCCGCGAGGAGGACCCCGAACAGGGTGCCGCCGCTCCGCTCCGCCAGCTCCAGCAGGGCGCGGCGCAGGTCGCCGCCCAGCGTCTCCGACTCCAGCGCGCCGGCGTAGCTGGGAAGGGACGGGCGGGGACGGTCCGTCGGCAGCTCCAGCCCCGGCGCGTGGCCGGCCAGGCGCCCGGCCCAGAAGTCCCGCCGCGCCGCGTCCGCCGCGGGGTCGGCGGGGGGCGCGGGGGCGGCGCGGCCGGGGGCCGGGAGCGCCGCCGCTCCGCCGCCCAGCTCCGCCGCGTACAGCGCCCGCAGGTCGTCCAGCAGCAGGCCGTTGGACCAGCCGTCCGTCAGCAGGTGGTGCGAGACCAGCGCGACGGTGTGGTCGCCGTCCCCCAGGCGAAAGACGCGGGCGCGCACGATCGGCGCGGCGGCCAGGTCGAACGGGGTGCACACCTCCGCCCGCAGCGCCTCCATCAGCCCGTCATCTCCGCCCTCGACATCCACCACGCGGACGTCCACGTCCACGAAGGGCTCGATGCGCTGCACGTCGCCGGACTCGGCGAAGACGGTGCGCAGGGCGTCGTGGCGGGCCACCAGCGCGCGCACCGCGGCGCGCATGGCGCGGGAATCGAACGGCCCCCGCAGGCGGAGGAGGATCGACTCGTTGCACGAGCGCGACGCCTCGTCCGAGAGCTGCGACAGGAGCCAGAGGTCGTGCTGCGCGCCGGTGAGCGGAAGCTCGCGCGCCGCCTCCGGCGCCCCGCCCAGGAAGCCGCCGGCCTGCAGCGCGGCCACGGCGCCGTCCACGGCCGCGACGACGCCATCGAGATCGGAATCCGTGTGCGCCGTCGCCAGGTGCAGCAGCGGGCCGCCGGCGTGCACGCCCCGCTCGCGCAGGTGCAGGAGAAAGAGCTCGCCGGCGGCGGCGTGCGGTTCCGCGGGAAAGCGGACGCGGACGCCGGGGCCCGCCGCCCGGGCGCGCAGCGGGGCGCCGCGCCGGGCGAAGGCGCCGTTCAGCCGCTCCGCCAGCCCGGCCGCGCGCTCGTGCAGCGCGTGCAGGAGCGCGGCTCCACCCTCCTGCAGGTGCAGGAGCGCGGCGCGGGCGGCGGCGAGGACCAGCGGGTGCTCGCCGGCCAGGCCGTGCACGCGGGTGGGGGGGATGAGGGGAAAGGAGCCGTCGTCCAGGCTCCACTCCCCGCCGTCCGCCGCGGCCAGGTACGACGCGCGCCCAGCCACGATCCCCAGGGGAAGCCCGGAGCCCGGCACGCAGCCGTAGACCGCCAGGTCGGCGTCGATCCCGTGCAGCCCCTGCGCACCGCCGGGGTGCACCCGGAACCCCGTGGCCGTCTCGTCCAGCACCAGCGCGGCGCCGGTGTCGGTGCAGGCGGCGCGGAGCGCGCGGAGGAAGTCCCCCGAGTCCGTCCCGGGGAGCGAGGGGTCCACCAGCACCGCGGCCAGCTCCGTCCCGCGGGCGCGGAGAGTTTCCAGCGCCGCGGGCCCGGGCTCCAGCACCAGCACCTCCTGCAGCATCCCCTTCGGCACCCCGGGGCAGGCGGGGATGGCCGACGCGCTGCCGCCCAGCCCCAGCCGGCGCCCCAGCGTCCCGTCGAAGCTGCCGTGGTCCGCCCCGGCGAACACCGCCACCCGCGCCCGCTCGGTCACGGCGCGGGCCAGGCGCAGCGCGGCCATCACGGCCTCGGTGCGCGAATCCACGAAGCAGACGCGCTCGGCCCCGGTGGCGGCGCGCACCAGCGCGGCCACCTCGGCCGCCAGTGCGGTGCGCATCCCGGCACGGAGCCCGACGCGCAACGCTTCGCTGATCGCCTGGTCCACGAACGGCGGCGTGTGGCCGAAGAGGAGGGCGCCGCCGTCCAGCGCCAGGTCCACGTACTCGTTGCCGTCCACGTCCCACACGCGCCCGGCCGCGCCCCGCTCCACCTGCAGCGGGTGGCAGAGCGCCTTCCACGGCAGGCGAAAGCGCGGCACCGCCGACGGGCCGGCCAGCCCCGGGCGCGCGGCCTCGGCGGCGCGGCGCGAGCCGGCGGTGCGCGCGGCCAGCCGCGTGGCCAGCGCGTGCACGTGCTCCGCCTGCACGCCGTCCAGCTCGATCTCGTCCTCCGCCGACGCCTGACCCGCGACGCCCGCGTCAGCCGGCGCGGGGGCGGGCGCGGGGGCGGGCGCCGGGACGGCGAGGGGAGCGGGTTCCGTCGCCATCATGGTCGGCGCGGAATCGGCCGCGAGGGCGGCGCGCGCGCCGCCGCCGAGCGCGTCGAGCTGCAGCGCCATCAGCTGCAGCTGCTGCGCGAGAATGCGCTGCAGCGCGCCGTCCCCCGGCGCGCCGGGGGCGACGATCGGCCCGGCGGCGGCGGCGGGCGCGGCCGGAGCCGCCGGGACGAGCACGGCGGCGGCGGGCTCCGGAGCCGGGGTGGGCACGTCGTCGGCGGGAAGCTCGCCGTCCAGCACCCCGGCCAGGGCGCGCACGGTGTTGGCCTCCGCCATCAGCCGGCGAAAGGGCACGCGCACGCCGAAGCGGTCGTGGACGGTGCGGCTGGCCCGCAGCAGGAAGAGCGAGTCCGCGCCCAGCGCCATGAAGGTCGTCTCGGGCTCCACCTCGGCGGGCGGCAGGCCGAAGAGCCGGCCGAAGTCGTCCCGCAGCGCCTGCTCGATGCGTTCGTGCCGCGCGGAGCGGCCCGGGGATGCCGGAATCACGTGATCGCCATCTCTGGTTGGATTGGATACGCTCCCCGGGCTCCCCGGCGGTTCCCGGGGATGCAGGTGCGTCGGCGTTCGAATCGGGATCGTCCGCTCCGGCCGGCGTCCGCGCGGGGAGCGCGGGCCGGTCGCGGTGCAGCGGGCGCGACGAGGTGATGCGGGATGGACTGCTTCAGCTCACCGGCCGGGCACGGGATCGCCCAGCGGCGCGGCGAAATCCGCTTCCCCGAAGGGCACGGCCAGCCCGCAGAGGCCGGGGCACGAGGCCGGGCGATCGTCATCCGTCCCGTGGCACCCCGTGCAGGCGGACATCATCGGGAGCGGGGCGGCGGGGCCCGCTCCCAGCGAGCGGACCAGCGCCCGGAGGCGGCGGAGAAACGCGTCGGCCGCGGCGGCCACGGCATCGCCGTCCAGCACCTCGCCCGCCCAGCGCCAGGTGGCGTGCAGGCGGCCGTCCTGCACCGCGCAGCTGATCTCCACCAGGTGGGGCCGCTCGTCCTCGGGGTCCTGCGCCGGCCCCGTGGGACCCGCGAGCGGCCGGCCGAAGAGGCCCGCGCCCGCCGTGCCGGGTGCCATCACCCCCGCGTAGTGGAAGAGCGCATCCGCCGGCGGGATCGCGGCCAGCCGGGGGGAGGGCGCCGCTCCGTCGGGCGCAAAGCGCAGCAGCCCGTAGCCGATCCCCCCCTCCGGGACGGCGCGGAGGAGGTCGCGCACCCGCCGGACGGCGGCGCGGGGATCCTCGTCCGCCTCGCCCCGCTCCAGCACCACGGGGTGGATGGCGGTGAACCATCCCACCGTGCGCGACAGGTCCAGCTCCGGGAACAGGTCCTCGCGCCCGTGGCCTTCCATGTCCACGGCCACGGGGCCGCCGGCCCACGCGGCCAGCGCGGGGGCGAGCGCGGCCAGCAGCACGTCGTTCACCTGCGCCTCGCAGGCGGGCGCGACCCGTTTCAGCAGGCGCCGCGTCTCCCCCGCGTCCAGCGACTGCTCCAGCGTCCGCGCGGCGAGCCCCGTGTTGCGGCCCGGCGCGGCGATGCGCGGCAGCGGCCGTGCGCGCATCCGTTCCGGCCCGGTCCAGGACGCCTCCTCGCCGCGCGGCGCACCCGACGCTGCGTGCGCCGCTAGGCGGCGCGCCCACTCGGCGAAGGGGGTG
>DATAAG010000516.1:0-3535 GCA_036260235.1 Longimicrobium sp. | reverse complement strand
GCCGCTCCAGCTCCGCCGCCTGCTCCTGCAGCTGCGCCAGCAGCCGGGCCTTCTCCTTGTCCGCCTGGCGCAGGCGGCCGTAGGCGGCCGTCAGCTCGTCGTTCTTCTGCCGCAGGATCTCCGCCTCGCGCTGCGCCTGCTGCACCTCCGCGCGCACCAGCACGCTCTTGATGCGCGCGTTGGTCTCCGCGTTGAACACGTCGCGCCAGGCGGTGTGGAAGGCGCGGAAGTGCCGCAGCGCCAGCTCCAGCTCCCCGCGCTGCTCGTAGACCAGCTGCAGCGCCTCGTGCGCCTCGTACACCTGGGGCCGCGCGCCCAGCTCGGTGGCGATCTCCAGCGCCAGGTGCAGGTCCGCCAGCGCCTCCTCCACCTGCCCCATGCGCACCCGCAGCGCGCCCAGCCGCACCAGCGTCTCCGCCTCGAAGACGCGGGCGCCCAGCTGGCGGGTGATGGCCAGGCTTTCCGCGTAGCACCCCAGCGCCCGCTGCAGGTCGCCGCGGCGCTCGTGCACCCGGCCGATGTCGCGCAGGCAGGTGGCCTCGCCGTCGCGGCCGCCGGTCTCGCGCAGGCGCACGGCGGCGCGCTCCATGTACTGCAGCGCCCGTTCGTCGTCCCCCAGGTCGGCGTAGGCGGTGCCCACGTTCAGCATGGAGATGCCGGCGGCCTGCGGGTCCATCCCCTCCTTGATGGCCAGCGCCTGGAGCATGTAGTCCAGCGCCCGCTCGCTCTCCCCCATCTGCCCGTGGATGTTCCCCACGTTGTTCAGGCAGTAGGCCACGCCCAGCTCGTCGCCGATCTCCTGCCGCAGCCTGAGGCTGGCCTGGTAGTAGTCCAGCGCCTGCCCGTAGTCGCCCAGGTGGTAGGAGACGTTGCCCAGCGCGTTCAGCGAGTGCCCCTCGCCGGCGCGGTCGCCGGCGGCGCGCTGGATCTCCAGCGCGCGCAGGTGCATGCGCATGGCCTCCGGGTAGTCGCCGCGGCGCCAGTGCACGTTCCCCATGCCGTTCAGCACGTCGCCCTGGCCGCGCGTCTCCCCCGCCCGGTCCAGCAGCGCCATGGCGCGCTGAAAGTGGTCCAGCGCGCCCTCGTAGTCCGCGCCGGAGAGGTAGCGGTGGATGCCCAGCGTCCGCAGCGCCAGCGCCAGCCCCGCCGCGTCCCCCACCGCCTCCGCCAGCTCCGCCGCCTCGCGCGCCAGCGCAATCGACTGTACGGGGTCCGGCGAGCGCAGCTCCCAGGCGCGCTCGTTCAGCGCGTCGATGCGGGCGCGCGCGGAGGCGGACGGCGCCGGAGGGGCGCCGGACACGCGCTCGGGGCATTCCAGCGAGACGTCCATCGGGGGCGTCACCGGTGGAGGAGGATGGGAATCGCGATCGGACGGGTCCGGCCCCGGCGCGCTCAGGCGGGGGCTCCGGGCCGGTGCGTCGGCGGCGGCCGGCGGACGACGTGTGGCAGGTGCATGGGATCCGGTACGGGTCTGGATACGGTTACTCCACGGCGTCCGCGGCTTCGTGCGCGATGCGGTAGGCGTCGTTGCGCGAGATGCCCATCCGCCGGCGCAGCTCCTTCGCCACGGCGCTGGCGGACTGCCCCTGCGCCAGCAGCGCCCGCGCCACCGAGTGCGCGGCCAGCGCGTCCACCTCCTCCTCGAGCGCCTCGTCCTTCGGCCGCCCGGCGACGACCACCACCACCTCCCCCAGGACTTCCGCATCCTCGTACCGCGCCGCCGCTTCCGCCAGGGTGCCGCGCCAGAATTCCTCGTGCACCTTGGTGAGCTCGCGCGCCACGCACACCCGCCGCTCCCCGCCCGCGGCCGCGGCCAGGTCCGCCATCAGCTTTCCCACGCGGTTGGGCGACTCGTAGAGGACCACCGCGCGGGGCGAGGCGGCGATCTCCTCCATCATCTCCTCTCGCGCCCCGCCCCTGCGCGGGGGAAAGCCCAGGAAGGTGAAGGTGCCGGCCTCGATTCCCGAGGCCACCAGCGCCGCCAGCAGCGCCGAGGCACCGGGGACGGGGACCACGTCGTAGCCGGCGTCCACGACCTCGCGTACGATGCGGGCGCCGGGGTCGGAAAGCAACGGCGTTCCCGCGTCCGTCACCAGCGCCACGTCGCGCCCCTCCCCCAGGATCTCGACCACCAGCGCCGAGCGCGACGCCTCGTTGTGCTCGTGGGCGGAGATCAGCCGGGTGTGGACGCCCAGGAGCTTGAGGAGGACGCCGGTGCGGCGCGTGTCCTCCGCCAGCACCACGTCGCAGGCGCCCAGCACCTCCACCGCGCGGCGGGTGATGTCTCCCAGGTTGCCGATGGGGGTGCTGACGACGTACAGCGCGGCCACGTCAGAGCGCCAGCGCCCAGGGGAGCCGGGCGAAGAAGCCGTGCTCGGAGAGGACGAAGCGGCTGTCGCGCGCCACCTTCTCCACCACCCCCGCCGGGTCCACCCCGTGGTGGTCCGCGGCGGCGATCAGCACCTCGGTGATCCATCGCGCCACCCCTTCCGTCAGCACGTCGGGGGAGGCCACCGGGTCGCCCATCACCCGTCCCTCGGGGGTGATGTCGAACGCGGCGACCACGGGATGGTGCAGCGCCGCCAGCCCCTGCCCCCGCTGCATCATCTCCAGCGCCGTCTCGCGCCCGGACGCCAGCGCCAGCTCGCGCAGCGTCCCGCCGATCATCCGGCGGTAGAGGTCGACGAACCCCGGCCCCGCCTGCACCGGCAGCTCGTCCAGCAGCGGATAGAGCGCCGCCTCCAGCACCGCGCCGGCCACGAAGAGGGTGCGCAGGAACTCGGGGATGGGGACGGACTCGTCGCGGTCCGCGAACCACCCGGTGCGAAAGGCGCCCCCTTCGAAGGCCAGGTAGTGGCGCCGGCCCCCGTCGCCCAGCTCCATCACCCCGGTGAAGCCCCGCTCGCGCAGCAGGGGAAAGAGCCGATCCGGGCGCCCGGGGTCCAGCTCCTCCGTCAGCGGCAGCGGGGGGTGCACCAGGGTGCTGATCATGGCCCGCTGCTGCGCCTCGGACGCGCCGAAGTAGCCGATCTGCCCGCCCTCGCCCCGCTCGCTCTCCGTGCCGGCCAGCCGCAGCACCTCGCTGAGCGCCGCCGGCCCCCGCCCCTGCGGGGTGATGCGCGCCGCGTAGAACGGCTCGCCCTCGCGCATGAAGATCAGGAAGCAGCGCTCGCCCAGCTGCACGGCCACGTAGCCGGGAACGCGGGCCTGCCGGTCGCGCTTGCCGTCGCTGAGGATGCCGGGAAGGTTGACGTAAGAGAGCTTGGTGCGCGGAAGGTAGTCGGTGTCGCGCGGAAAGCGGTAGATCATGGGCGGGATGATGAGCGGAGCGGATGCATGGAACCCGCCGGGGAGCGGGGTCACGATCCGTGCCGTGGCGCAAGCCGTTGCCGAGGAAGGAGATGCGGGAATGGGCGATGCGCGCCGCCTCGCAATGCGCAACCGGCGGCGCAGTTTGCGGCGGGAGAGGGGACAGGGGACGGGGGACAGGGTTACAGGTTACAGCCTGCGGGGCTACCGCCCCCCCTGTAACCCT
>DATAAG010000515.1:0-1859 GCA_036260235.1 Longimicrobium sp. | reverse complement strand
CCGCTGCCGGCCGGCGGCGCGGCCTCGCCTCTACTCCGGATCCGTCGCCGTCCGCACCAGCTCCGCCCACGGGCTCTGCGCCAGGCGCGCCAGCTCCTCCCTGGAGCAGGCGATGGCGAGCACGGGGGCCAGGCTGGGCTGCCGCAGCACGAAGTCGGCGCCGTCCGCCACCGCGGGGCGATCCGCCACGCCCATGTACGCCGCGAAGGCCTCCACCGCGGGCCGCGCCTCGCGGTCCGTGGCGCCGTCGCCCACCAGCAGCACGGGGCGGGGCAGGTTCCAGGCGCGGATCACCTGCGCCTTGCCGTGGCTGCGCGCCAGCGGCGACTCGCGGTCGAACGCCTGGTACGCCCCCTCTGCGCCGAAGCTGATCCCCACCGCGGCGACGTCTTCCGCGCCCAGCCCCAGCTCGCGCGCCACCGCCTCCACGGCCGGCAGCAGCCCGCCGGAGACGATGCGCACCGTCTTTCCCAGCCAGCGCAGCGCCGCCACCGTCTCGCGCGCGTGGGGCACCAGGGTGCGGATGTACTCGCGGCCCACCTCGTCCACCCGCGCACGGCTGGGGCGAATGAGGTCCATCCGCCCGCCGTAGACCTCTTCCAGCGGCACCGAGCCATCCATCGCGGCCTCGGTCAACGCCTGAATCTGGTCGCGAAAGGGGCCGGAAAGCTCGTCAATCCCCTCCACCGCCACAAGGGTGGAGTCGCAGTCGAACACTACGGAGGCAAAACCGGTCATCCGCCCGGGCGAACTGTTGCTGGCCGAATCCGCCGCGCCTGGGTGCGCGCGCATTGGGGGGAGGGTGGGGAAATGAGCGGCGCTCCGCAATGCCCCCGGCCAGGGAATAGGGAATAGGGAACAGGGAATAGCAAGAAGGGCAGGGCGGGACTGGCGGATTGGCAAGGACGATGTCCGCCTTGTTTCGGCGACGTGAGGTTGTCCGACCGGTGGGCAACAGAAAAGCGGGCGCCAGTCCGGCGCCCGCTCTCAAGGGAAGAGCCCCTGTCGTTGCAGGCTATTCCCTATTCCCTATTCCCTACATCGCCGGCAGCGTCACCTCGTACGTGCACGTCTCGCCGCCGCGGCCCTTGCACGGCATGCCCGCCACCACCTCCACCGTGGGGCGCACGCGCAGCAGGTGCTGAAAGAAGCCGGAGATCACCCCGCGGTCGAAGTCGCACGGGTACGGCGTACCGGTGGTGATGGTGGCCGTGCGCGGGTTCTTCAGGTCGAAGGTGATGGAGCCCGGCCTGGCGCCGCGGTGGTTCATGTCGAAGGCGATGCCGAACGACGCCAGCACCTTCTCGAAGGTGTCCAGCCCCGGCGGCAGCGGCACGTGGTGCGGGATCTGGCGGCCGATCTGGAAGAGCGTGTTGGGCCCCATCTTCTCGCCGATGGCGCGCAGCGAGGACACGTACGCCGCCAGCGGATACCAGCCCTCGGGGCTCATGTGCTCCGTGTCGATGCCGTTTTCCTGCAGGATCTGCTCGCCGCGCTTGCGGAAGGGGCCCATGGCGGCCAGCATCGACAGGATGTTTCCGCCGCTGACGGTGGAGTCGGGCGCGAAACGCGAGGAGAGCACGGGCGAAGCTTCGGTGGCGGTAGCCATGGGGACCTTGCGAGGGACGTGGATGTTGGGGCGTAGCCGCAGCCGGGCAGGGGCCGTAACCCGCCAGCGGCAGATGATCTGATACAACTTGATGTCGCAGACTGTGCGGGTATATAACCGCGCGGCGCCCTTCCTGTCAAGGGGCGGGCGTCGGCCTATCTATGTGCGGATTGAATGTTTACGCCTAAAATCCATCCACGTCGCGACGGCAACGCCAAAGTGCGCATGGAGACGTAAACGGAGTGGCCGG
>DATAAG010000514.1:0-4635 GCA_036260235.1 Longimicrobium sp. | reverse complement strand
CGTGTGCGATCCTCTCCGATTCTCCGCCATCGGCTTCTCCCGAGGTTCAGTTTCTTCCCGGGAGTCTAGCTTCGACTGCTCGCTAAAGCTATTCGCCTAAAGGCGAAGGCTTGTGACCTGGTGTATGGAAGTCAACAGAGTTTTACTCTGCTCACTCTGCTGACTCTGCGTGAGGCATTCTTCTCTTCGATGGCTCAATCCGCGGCGGCTTCCATCTCGCGGACGCGGTCCAGGACGGAGACGAAGGTTTCCAGCGACTGGGCGCCGGAGAAGGCGTACTTGCCGTCGATGACGAAGAAGGGAACGCCGTTGATGCCCAGCGACGCGGCCTCCGCCTGGCTGGCGTCCACCTCCGCACTGTACTGGTCGCCCGCCAGAAAGCGGGCCGCGCGGTCGCGGTCCAGCCCCACCTGCGCGGCGACGTCCGCCAGCACGCCCGTCTTCCCAACGTCGCGGCCCTCGGTGAAGTTGGCGGCGAAGAGCGCCTCCGCCATCTGCCGCCCCACGCCGGACTCCTGCGCCAGCAGCACCAGGCGGTGCGCGTCGCGGGTGTTGGGGTGCGAGGGGATGCGCTCGAACTCGAAGCGCAGCCCGTCGTACGCGCCCGCCGCGGCCACGTGCTGGAACATCGCCTTCGCGCGCTCCGGCCCGCCGAACTTCGTCCGGATCACCTCGTCCCACGGCTTGCCCTCCGGCGGCAGGTCCGGCTGCAGCTGAAAGGGGCGCCACACCACCTGCGCATCGATCTGCGGCCGTTGCCCCAGCGCGCGGTACAGCCGCGTCTCGCCGATCCAGCACCACGGGCACACCACGTCCGCCCACACCTCGATCCGCATCCTGCCTCCGCCTAGGGTTCCTGGTATCCGAGCGCCCGCAGCTCCAGCCGGTGCACCCGGGGATCGTGCCGAAAAAAGAGCCCGCCGCGCCGCCGCGAGCGGCCGGGAACGTAGTCCACCACCGCCTCGCTGGTCTCCACCTCGCCCGCGGCGCCGCTGATCCGCCCCTCCACCTTGACCGCCGCCGCGGTGTTGTGGCCGCGGTTGAAGGCCTCGAACTCCACCAGCCAGAGCCCGCCCGCCTGCAGCACGGTGTCCGCGCGCACCTCCACCGCCGGCGGCGTCTGTGGCCGCACGACGGCGTCGTAGGCCAGCAGGGCGAGCACGGAGAGCACCAGCGCCGCGCTCACCGCCGCCGCCACCCACTCCCACCGCGACTCGTTCCCTCGACGATCACGCGGCATGGGCCGTTCCGCTAGAGGATCAGCCGGGCGCCCGCCGCCCCCAGGCTGGCGGGCAGCCCCAGCACCACGGCCATCATCAGGTACGAGGTGAAGGTGCCGCCCTCGTACCGCCCGAACGTCCACAGCACGTACGCGCTCACCAGCAGCGCCGTCGTGTATCCCACCACCGAGTAGCGCAGGAACAGGCTTCCGCGCGAAGCGCCGCCGTGCACGCCAGGGCTGCCGCGAAAGCCGGAGGAATACACGAAGCCGTGCACCATCGCCAGCGAGGCGACGACCAGCGCCAGCCCGTGCCAGGGCGTCATCACGAAGGAGATGAGGATCATCTCTTCCGTGGGCGCCACATTGAAGGCCAGGAACAGCGCCCCCGCAGCCATGAAGAAGACCTCGGTCCAGTACCCCGCCTCCTTCTTCCGCTCCTCCTCCGGCCCCTCGGGCTGGCCGTCGCCGGCCAGCTGGCTGGTGGCGAGCACCGCGCCCAGGGAGGCGGGAACGGACTGGATGGCCACCTTGCCCACGACCTCGCGGAGCGGCTGGGTGAAATCGATGATGCCGAAGAGGAAGAGGACGACGAACGAGGTCACCAGCCCCACGCCGTAGGCGATCATCCCGTCCTCCACGTCCTCCGCCCAGGTGGTGGTGGGCTGAAAGCCGGAGTAGTGGTCCAGGACGACGAGGACGGGGACCATGACGAGCATGAAGAGCAGCAGGCGGGTGCGCTCCGCGTAGAAGCCCAGCCACCACATCTCCATGGTCATCAGCAGCGGGAGCGAGAAGAACACCGCCCCGCCGAACGCGCGAGCCAGTCCCACGAAGAACCTGCGGTCCAGTTCCGCGCCGGTCGCGTGCGTCATGGCATTCCGCGCAGGTTCACGCAGCGGAACCACGTGGACGCGTGCCGGCGGCGCAAGAACCGGGCGAGTTGAACTGCGAGGTTACAGGTTACAGGGGACAGGTTACAGCCGGCGGGTTCCAGCCGCGGAGGAAGGGTCCACGCGAGGGGCGCGCCCCCTCCGGGCTCGCATTGCTCGCCCACCTCCCCCAAAAACCCCTGGGGGAGGTTGAACTTCGTTGCGAGACTGGCGAGCCCCCACCGCACCCCGGCCATCCTCCATCCCCCGTAACCTGTAACCTGTAACCTGTAACCTATAACCTGTAACCTCGCAGTTCCGGGCACACCTCTGGCATCCCGCGGGCGCGGCGGAGATCCGCCCGATTCCGCTCACCGTTCTGGAGACGTGCACATGGCGCACACCCTTCGCCGCTCCGCCCGTGCCTTGCTCACCGCCGCGCTGGGGACGGCAGCCGCGTGCGGCACCGCCGCCGAGGCCCGCGCACCCGCCACCGCGCAGCGGCTGCACACCATCCAGGGGCTCGGGTTTCCCGAGTCCGTGCGCTACGACCCCGACCAGGACGTCTTCTTCGTCTCCAACATGCTGGGGCCGGGGTCGCTCAAGGACGGCAACGGCTACGTCGTGCGCGTGGACGCCGCGAGCTTGCGGCGCGTGGAGGTGTTCGCGCAGGGCGGCGTGAACGGCGCCACGCTGCACGCGCCCAAGGGGATGGCGCTGCAGGGCGACACGCTCTGGGTCACGGACATCGACGTGCTGCGCGGGTTCCACCGGCGCACCGGCGCGCCCGTCGCCACGCTGGACCTGCGCCCGCACCAGGCCGTGATGCTGAACGACGTCGCCGTGGGGCCGGACGGGACGATGCGGGTGACGGACACCGGGATCGCGATGACGGACAAGGGCGTGCTGTACCGCGGCGGCGACCGCGTCTTCGCCATCGGGCCCGGGCGGACGGTGTCGGTGGTGGCGCAGGGCGCGGGGCTGGGGCGGCCCAACGGCGTCACCTGGGACCCGGAGGGAAAGCGGTGGATCGTGGTCTCGTTCGATCCCTTCCGCAGCGAGGTGTACGCGCTGGGCGAGGGCGGCGGCGACGCGCGCACCGTGCTGGCGCGCGGGACGGGGAAGTTCGACGGGGTGGAGCGGCTGGAGGACGGCACGCTGCTGGTGACCTGCTGGAGCGACTCCAGCCTGCACGTGATCCGCGGCGGCCGGGACGAGCGCGTCATCCGCAACCTGTGGCAGCCCGCGGACCTGGGCGTGGACACCCGCCGCGGCCGCGTGCTCATTCCCCTGGCGCTGCAGGGCCGCGTGGAGGTGTGGCGGCTTCCGGAGTCGTGATGAAACGTGGGCCCAATCACGCCGCCGAGCCCCCTCGCCTGAGCGGGTAAACCCGCCGCAACAACCGCGGAAAGCCCCGCAAACTGCGCGGGGCTTCAACTGCAACTGCGAACAGCGTCGCGCTTCGCGCGGACCCCTCACCCTCGGCCGGAACCTGCTCCGGGGTGTCCGCGAAGGCGGACAGCGTGTAGTCGTTGCGGCGACTTCAGTCGCTGAACGGCGGCCGGCAGGAAGGTGAACCGTCCCCCCCTCACCCACGCTCGCCGGAGACGGCCTGGGCGTGGTTCAGCGCCGCCACCAGCGCCGTTCCGCCGATCACGTTGCCCAGCAGCGCCGGCAGCACGAATCCGCCCACGCTCGCCCCCCACCCCTGCTCGCCCAGCGCGGACAGGTAGAACGCTTCCACCGTGCCCGCGATCACGTGGGACAGGTGCGCGGCGCCCACCAGCCAGGTGACGATCACGATCACCCACACGTGCGCGCTTTCGGAGGCCGGAAGCATCCACACCAGCAGCGCGATCAGCCACCCCGCGAAGATCCCCCGCAGCACGACCAGCCCAAACTCCGGCGACATCGCGCGGTGAGAAAGCTCCGCCAGCGTGTGGCGCACCTCGGGCGCGAACACCTCCGTACGCGCGGCCACCCAGGCGAAGACCAGCGCCCCCACGATGTTCGCCAGGAACACCACCACCCACAGCCGCGCCACGTTCCCCAGCGTCCTGCGGTCGCGGCGCGCCAGCAGCGGCGTGATGGCGGTGAGGGTGTTCTCCGTGAAGAGCTGCTGGCTTCCCAGGATGACGATCAGGAACCCGACGCTGTAGCCCAGGGCGGCGACCAGCGGCCGCCACTCCGTGTCCGGAAGGTGGCTGTGCAGGATGGCCTGCGCGGCCGGCGAGAACCCCATCGCCAGCCCGGCCGCCAGCCCGGACCAGGCCAGAGCGCCGGTGGAGCGCTCCAGCTCGCGCTCCCCCTCCATCCGGATGACTTCGTAGGTGGTCTTCGCGTCGAGCCGCTGCACCTCCTCCGCGCTCTCCTGCTCCGCATCGCTCAGCTGCGGGGCGTGCGCGGGGCTCTCACCGCTCCTGTCCTGGTCCGGACCCGTGCTCAAGCGACCTCCCTGACGATGACGTGCGGATCTGCCGCCGGCGGGCCGCGCACAGCGCGCAAGAGCAGGGCCGGACGGGGTGCACCGTCCGCCCCGTGTGC
>DATAAG010000513.1:0-2280 GCA_036260235.1 Longimicrobium sp. | reverse complement strand
CCCAGGGGTTTTTGGGGGGAGGTGGGCGAGTCTTGCGAGCCCGGAGGCGGGCGCGGCCCGAGGGTCGGCCCTCATGCATGAACCGCCGTTCTCCCCTCCCCCACGCAGTTTGTGGGAGAAGGGTCGCGATGGGGGCGCCCTGCGGACGCGCCACGCCATCCCTCGATCGAAAGCATCAGTCCGGCCGCGGACGCCGCTCGAAGTACGGCTCGCTCGCCTGGCGGACGATGGGCATGAACTCGATGGTGCGCTCGGCCTCTCCGTCGCGGACGACGACCGTGATCGGCAGGTCCGCCCGCCAGCCCTGGGCCCCGGGCGACTCGTTGGACATGCGCACGATCGGCATCCCCTCGCGCAGGCCCGCCGCATAGGCCGGCCCTGCCGGATCCACCCCGATGACGGTGTCGCGGACGGCGGAGACGCCCACGTCGAATCCCGCCTCGTACAGCGGGACGGCCCGCGACCGCAGCACCCAGCCGGGGCCCAGCCCCGCGGAATCCACCGGGAACGCCTCGCCCCCCAGTGCGTAGCGCGCGACGTCGCTCTGCGCGGGGATGCCGAAGCCGGCCACCACCTCCTCGAACTGCGGGCGCGCGATGCGCCCGCCGTTCGTCGCCGCCACCGCGAGCAGCCGCCGGATCACGTCCAGCAGGTCCGCCTGCCCTCCCGAAGACCGGCGGACCGCCGCATCCCAGTTGAAGGCCAGCACTGCGCCGCGGTAGTAGCTCAGCCGCTGGTGCACGTTCGTGTAGCGGCGGGTCCGCACCGCCTCTTCCAGCCCGCGCGCCGGCAGCGTTCGGTAGGGGTGCGTCGCCAGCTGCCGCAGGTCGGCGTTCAGCCGCGCCGCGAACCAGTCTTCCGTGGCGAGCCCCGTCCGCACGAGGACGCGGCGCGCGAGGTATTCCGTGAACCCCTCGTGGAACCAGTCGTAGCGAATGTCGTGGAACGACGAGAACTCCACCCCTGCCGCCTCGTCGGGGCCGGGGACGAGCCGCAGCCGGCGCGGCAGCCAGTCGTGCATCATCTCGTGCGCCAGCAGCAGGGCGACCTGGTCGCCGCGCGAGTCCGGCCGCATGAAGCCGGAAAACGCGTTGATGTAGGACGCCCCCGCGCGCAGGTGCTCACGGGCGATGACGATCGCCGAGTAGAACGGCTGCCCCTGCTCCGCGAAGATCTCCCGCTCGCCACAGACGATGGCCCGCGACAGCGCAAAGATGCTGTCGTCCGGCACCTGCATGGCGCCGTAGAGCAGCGTGGCGACGGGCCGGCCGGCGCAGGTGAAGCGATCCTCCCGGTACGCGCCGCCGGCGATGACCGTCCATTCGATGTCCTCGTAGCTGGCGCTCAGCTCGTGCTCACCCGGCGCAATGCCGAACGAGCCGGCCACCGTGCCGCCCAGGTTCCCCGGCGTGACCTGCACGATGAACTGGCGCACGCTGTCCGACGGTCCGACACGCGCCATCCACTGGCTGCCCAGGAAGTGGTAGTGCTGCGGACTGACACTGGGCCCGAAGGCCACGAACCCAGCCTGCGCGGAGTCGTAGCGGATGGTGTAGCGGACGGAGACCGCGGTCTGCGGATCATGGCCGATGCGCACCGTGCTGTCGTCGCGGGCCAGCAGCCGGGCGGGAGGCAGGACCTGCACGTCGCGGACGAACCGGTACATGCGCGGCACCCCGAACCGGTCGCGGGGCAGGAGCAGCTCGGTCTCGCCGGACGCTTCCGCCGGAAAGGTCATCGACACCCGCAGGTCCAGCCCGGTGTCGCCGCGCACGGGCTCCACCGTGTACCGGATCGCCTGTGCCGGCAGCGCCGCCGCGGCAAGCGCGCTCCACATGGCCGCCGCGGCGACGAACTGTCTGCATGCGGACCTGTCTGGTGGCATGGTTCACCTGAGACGCTGCATGTCCACGCATCCGTACCCTGACGGAAGAGAGGCACGAACGGCGGTTGAAACGCAGCGAATCCGATGCCCGCCGTCACCGCCGCGCGGAATGGCGGTTCCAGCACCGTCTCGCATCCGGGAAGCGTAAGTCCCACCCCCGGCGACGACACCCGGGCGGGACCTGGCTTTTGAGTCGATGCGAAGGCGGTGTGTCGCGCCGGCCCCACGCCCGGCGATTGATGCCCTTTGCGAATCTGACCGGGAATCGCCGCTCAGCTGAGCGACTGCAGTCGCCGCTGGAATTCGCAAAGTCCGCCTGCGCGCGCGGCATCGCTGCCTCATCGCGTGACGCGAAGTTCAACCTCCCCCAGGGGTTTTGGGGGAGGTGGGCGAGT
>DATAAG010000512.1:0-1794 GCA_036260235.1 Longimicrobium sp. | reverse complement strand
CGGTTGTGCGTACGCGGTTTCCGTGTGGCGCTCCCTCAGGAAGACAACGCTCGTTCGTGGCGGTTTGGCAACACCCTCTCAGGAAGACAACGCCTTGCCGCAGTGGGGAGTTCGGGTTTGGCAGCACCCTCTGAGCCTGAGGCCGCGCTCCCCATCCACACCCACTCATCGAACGGACACGACGATGCCCCTGGACCGCCGGATGGAGCTGTCGCCCGAGGAGATGCGCGCCTTTGGCCACCGCGTGGTGGACCTCGTCGTGGAGCACTTCGCCACCCTCGCGGAACAGCCGGTGGCGCGGACGGTCTCGCGCGCGGAGATGGAGCGCAGGCTGCGCGAGCCGCCGCCGGACGCGCCCCGCGGGTGGGAGTCCACGCTGGACCGCGCCGCGCGCGAGGTGTTCACGCCGATGTCGCACGTCGCGCATCCCCGCTTCTTCGCCTACGTCCCCGGCCCCGGCGGCTTCGTGGGGGCGATGGCGGACGCGCTGGCGGCGGCGTTCAACCCCTTTGCCGGCGCGTGGTTCGCGGCCCCCGGCGCGGCGCAGGTGGAGCTGGTGACGGTGGACTGGCTCCGCGCCGCCTGCGGGATGCCGGAGAGCGCGGGCGGGCTGTTCGTGAGCGGCGGGTCGATGGCCAACCTGACCGCGCTGGCCGTCGCCCGGCACCGGCGCTTGGGCGAGGACTTCGGGCGGGCGGTGATCTACTGCTCGGACCAGACGCACTCCTCCATCGAGCGCGGCGCCCGCGTCCTGGGCTTTCGCGCGGACCAGCTGCGCCGCCTGCCCGCAGACGACGGATTCCGGCTGCGGATGGACGCGCTGGAAGCCGCCATCGCGGAGGACGGGGCACGCGCCCTCACCCCCTTCTGCGTCGTCGCGAACGCCGGGACCACGAACACCGGCGCGGTGGATCCCCTCCAACGCATCGCGGAGCTCTGCCGCGAGCGGGGGATGTGGATGCACGTCGACGGCGCGTACGGCGCGGCGGCGGCCCTTAGCGATGTCGGGCGGGAGGCGCTCCGCGGGATGGGCGAGGCGGATTCCATCTCCATCGACGCGCACAAGTGGCTCTTTCAGCCCTTCGAGTGCGGGTGCGTGATCGTCCGCGACGGCGGAGAGCTGAAGGAGACCTTTCGGCTGGTCCCCGAGTACCTGCGCGACAGCGACCGGGCGACGGAGGAGGTGAACTTCCGCGACTGGGGCGTGCAGCTCACCCGCGGGTTCCGGGCGCTCAAGCTGTGGATGACCATCCAGGTGTTCGGGATGGATGCCGTGCGCGAAGCCATTGCCTGGGGCGTGCGCCTGGCGGAGGTGGCGGAGGAGGAGCTGCGGCGCTCCGATGCGTGGGAGGTGGTGACGCCGGCGCAGCTGGGGATCGTCACCTTCCGCCTGCGCCGCCCGGGCGCGGACGACGCCGCCACGGACGACCTGCAGCGCCGCGTGACCGCCGCGCTGGCCGCGGACGGCTTCGCGCTGCTCAGCACCACGGAGCTGCGGGGCCGCACGGTGCTGCGCCTGTGCACCATCAATCCCCGGACGACGGAAGACGACGTCCGCGAGACCGTGCGCCGCCTGGAGCGGCTGGGGCGGGAGGTGGGCTAGCGCGGGGCGGAGGCGCGGCAGGGCCCAGCGGCAGGCGCCGCTTAGCCCCCGGCGGTTGATGCCCCTTGCGAATCTAAACCGGGAATCGCCGCGCCCGCGCCGGAGCGACTGAAGTCGCCGCTGGAAATTCGCAAAGTCCGCCTGCGCGGACTGCATCGCTGCCTCAGGAGCGTGGTGGCGAGTTCCGGTGG
>DATAAG010000511.1:0-8274 GCA_036260235.1 Longimicrobium sp. | reverse complement strand
GCTGGAGGCAACTGCGCGAGCAACTCGAAGCGCGCCGCCACGTGCGACGCCGGGGACTGCGCTTCCGCCGCGATCCCAAAACGTATCTCAGCGACCTTGACGAACAGCTACGCAAGCTAGGTTTGCCGTCCTAGTTTTTTTCTTTTGGTGCTACCGTGGTGGATCGGGGGCGCGGACGAGGCGCGTGCGGTTTCCACTGACGTTGTTGCCCCAGCACCAGGCCACGCCCTCGGCCGCCAGGCCGCAGCCATGCGTCTCGCTCCCATCGATGGCGGTGAAGCGCACGTCCCCGGCAAAGCGGGAGGGGGCGCCGCCGATCGTCCAGCAGTGCGCCTCGCCCGCCGGCGTGAGGCCGCAGGCGCGGTCGTCCACGAACGTCAGCGCGGTGAAGCGCAGCCCGGACGCCACCGGGCGGGGACCGCTGCACCACAGGCTCATCGCGCAGTCGAAGAAGGCCGGGTTCGACGGCGCGCCCGCGGGCCACGTGGATCGGCCTTCCGCCGCGCCCCAGCAGTGCGCGGCGCCGTCCACCGCCAGGCCGCACGTCCACATCACCCAGGGCCGCACCTGCGTGAAGCGCGCGGCGGATGCCACCCGCACCGGCCCTTCGCGCGGCACGCTGTCGCCCGCGCCGAGCTGCGCGAGCTCGTTGGTGCCCTGGCAGAAGGCGCGTCCATCCTCCGCGGCGGCGCAGATCACCTGCTCGTCCGGACTCATCCAGTCGCCGTACTGATCCACCCACGCCAGCCGCTCGCCCGGCGCCACGACGGTCATCGCCCACTCCCCCGGCTTGCCCCACACCGGCCGCCAGCAGTGGCCGGTACTGTCCATCGTGATCCCGCAGACCGCGTCCTCGCCCAGCCGCAGGAAGCGGAAGAGGAGGTCCGGCGCGAACCTCACCGGCTGGAAGCTGCAGACGGTCCCCCTGACGCACCCTGCCGTCGCCTTGCCGACGTCCTGCCCCCAGCACCAGGCGCGCCCCGCGTCGTCCAGCCCGCAGCTGCGGTTGCCGCCCGCGCTGATCGCACGGAACCGCATCCCGCCGCCCACCTCCACCGGCACCTCGCTGGGGGAGGCATAGCAGGGGTTCTGTCCCGGGTGGTGCGCGTGCCCGCAGGTTTCCGGCGTGGCGGCGCCCAGCTCGCCGTAGTGGTTGATCCCCCAGCAGAAGGCGCGGCCGCCGCCGTCCAGCGCGCAGGTGTGCTGCGAGCCCACGTCCACCGCCGCCCACCCCTGCGCCGCGGCCGTTCGCGCGCCGGGTGTCAGGATCAACGCGACGAGGATGGCGAGCGCCCGCATCGTACGCGTACGCATCACGCCTCCACGGGATCGGGTCGGGGAGCGGCGGCGCGGATCTGGTCCAGGAGGCTGGGATCCCTGATCTCCCGGTCGCGCGCCAGCAGCAGCACCTTGGCCATGACCTCCGCGGTGCGCGGGTCGTCGTCCGCGAAGGGGAGAAAGATACGTCCGCGGTGCTGCGAGTGCACCGCGACGATGAACAGCATCGTCCCGGGGAGCACGGTGGCGCCGGCGCTCCCCAGGTGCACGGCGTAGTCCGCCCGCTCGCCGTGGACGATGGCGTGGTTCGCCCGCACCTCCACGTTCCGCAGCCCCAGCAGCTCGCACGTCTCGCGCAGGAGCGCCGCGCGCATCTCCACCGTCGAGGCGGTCGCCTCCGGGTCGACGCCGCCCTGGTGCGCCACGCTGACCACCAGGTCCAGGTCGCGCATCGCCTCGCTGAACACGCGCGGCGGCACCTCCGCCAGCGGGATCGGCTCCCACTCGCCCCTGCGGGTGAACTCCGCCGCCTCGAGCGTCAGGCCCTCCACGTCCGCGGGGGTGAAGAACGCTTCCTGGAACGCCAGCCGCGCGGTGAGCCCCGCCTCGTGGAAGGTGCGGGAGACGCCCTCTTCCGGGTGCGCCACCCACCCGCGCCCGCCCAGCAGCGCCAGCGCCTGCCGCGGCTGCACCTGGTGCCCCGCGTAGCGGCGGGTGAGCGTGGCGCCGGCCTCCGCCGGCACGATGGGATACAGCTCGCGGAAGACCTGCTTGAAGGGCTGCACCCGCTCCGCGCGGAAGCACTCGCGCTGCCACGCCGTCCAGTCGCCGCGCCTGTAGAGGTCGTCCGGGTGCGCCAGGCGCACGGCCTCGTCCGCCCCCAGCGCGTGCACCCGGCCCTCCGCGTCGCGCAGCGCCAGGCCGCCTTCCACCGGGTACCCCGCCGCGCCCTCGCCCAGGAAGACGAGCCGCTCCAGCGCGGGGCGCAGGACGGGATGCGCCAGCAGCTCCCGCAGCTCCGCGCCGGTAAAGCGGTCGCCGCGGCACATGGCCTCTTCCAGCGCGCCGCGCACCCGCGACGCCTGCCGGCGCAGGTCGCGCACGCGCTCCTTGAGCTCCGCCGCCGCCGGATCCTTCCCCACCGCGGCGGGGATGGACTTCAGCGTCCTGCCGCCGCGCGCCGCCGCCAGCTCCGGCGTCCCGTCGCCGGAGATCGAGAGGGTGAGCGTCACGCCCCCCACCTCGCGCACCAGCGGCCCCGCGGCAAGGTCCGCCACCGCCTCGCGCTCCATGGCCCACTGCAGCCGCTGCGGATCGCGGTAGCCGGCCGTGCGCGCCAGGTTGGCCATCCCGATCTCCACCGCCCGTCCCTCGCTCTGCTGCCGCTGCGAACCGAACTTGCGGCTCTCCCGCCGGTACTCCTGCAGCAGCCGGTAGCGGGCGAGGATCTCCGCCCGCCGCGCTTCCGGATGCTCCGGCAGCGGCACCAGCCCCAGCGCGCGCACGGAGTCCTGGTGGCGGCTGCCGGCGATGCGCTCCGCCAGCTCCTGGCGCGTCACCGCGCCGGCCATGGCCCGCGCGAAGAGCTGCGCGCGGGAGTGGCCGCCGGCGCTGGACCCGTACTTCGCCGCCGCCTCGACGGCCGCCCAGCGCTCCGGGCCCAGCGCGTGGTACGCCTGGCGGAACCAGGCCACGTCCACGGCGCCCTCCGTCAGGTCCTGCGCGGAGAGGGGGGTGTGCTCGCTGACCTCCGCCGCCCACGCCTCCTTGAGCTCCTGCAGGTCCCAGGAGCGGTCGTCCCTGGTGTGCGCCGCCATCCACCAGACGGCGTCGTGCAGCCCCGGCCAGTCCAGCGCCCGCGCCACGTGGCCGGCCCACTGTGGCGCGTACACCGCCAGCTCCACCAGCCGCTTCTCCTTCAGCTTCGCCTCGCGCGCCCAGGCGGCGAACGCCTCCGGCGTGTCGTCCGGCCGGGGGACGGAGCGCAGGACCAGGTGGCTCAGCGTGTCCTGCCGGGAGGCGCCATCCATCCGCCATCCCGCGCTGCGCGCGAACTTCGCCGTCCCCAGCGCCGGGAGCGCGCGGGAAAGGGTCTCCAGTCCGCCGCTCCAGCGCAGCTGCACCGCCAGCCGCGACGCCGCGGTGGGCCGGTCACCGCGGGTGCACTCCACTTCCACGATCCGCCGCCGGCACGCCTCGACCGCGTCCACCAGCTCCGCGTGACGCTCCAGCTCCGGAGGGGTGCGGCGGGTGGAGACGTGGCGGACCAGCGGCTGCGCTTCGCGGTCGCTCCCCCGCCCGATGAGCAGGTCGATGAAGTCCGCGCGGTCCGCGGCGCCCGTGCGGTACGCGGCCAGGAACTCCTCCAGCGCCACGGGAAGCTCCTCGCCGCCGGTGCGCTGGCGGAACCAGCGCAGCACGCCGTGCACGCGCGCCGCCTGCGCCGCGGGAACCTCTTCCGGGCGCGCGTGCATCCACCAGCGCAGCCGCTGCAGCCACGTCCGCGCCGCCTCCACCCGGGCGAAGGCGCGGCCGGACCGTATCTCGTACATCAAGCCGGTGAGGCCCTGCTTCTCCTGGGCGGCGAGCGCGTCCAGCTCCGGCTGCGTGAGCGCCGCCAGCGCGTCCTCCACCCCGTCCACCAGGAAGGCCGCGGCGCCTTCCGGCGCCTGCCAGTACGCGCACCACTCCAGCACTGCGCTCAGGAACCAGCGGCCGAGGCTCCACGTTGCGCCGCCCGTCACCTTCTTCGCGTTCGGCCCGCGCCAGGCGGCGCTCTCGTCGTCCGACAGCAGCACGCGGAACAGCTCCAGCCCGTCCGCGTCGCGCGTCTCCGCCGGGCGATCGGCGAGCCACCCCTTCCACACCTCCTCCACCGGGATGCGCACCTCCGCCGCGCCGCCGGAGCGCCAGGCGCCGGGGCCGTGGAACCCGTAGCCGCCCTCCAGCAGGAGCTTCCGCTCGCCGTCGGGCCCCTCCACCTCCGTCTTCTCGTGCGCCAGCACCAGCGCCGCCAGCGACTCCACCGCCGCGCGCGCCGCCGGCGTGTCGATCGTCACCCGGTGCTTCCGCGGCGCGGGCCAGGAGCGGCGCAGCGCGTCCGGCGCCAGCCCCAGCGCGTCGTCCAGCGTGGCCACCTCCGCCCCGGCGCCCAGCACGGCATCGAGATGCGCCTGCTCGGGCTCGGAGAGCGCCCCGCGCGACGCGCGATACGCCCGCATCCGCCCGCGCACGGCGGCCTCCGCGCGCCCGGCCTCGGCGGCGTCGCGCAGCAGCTCCAGCCCGGCGAGGCGGCGCAGCGGGTCCGCGTCCGCCGTCAGCCGGTCGGCGGCGGCCAGCAGCTCGGCGTCGGGGAGCGCGCGCAGCCGCTTGAGCGCGGCGGAGCGCAGGTCCCCCGGCTTGCGGGAGAGGAGGTCGACCAGCCGATCCGTGACGTCCGGGGACGCGGGCACCTTCTTCAGCGCCTCGAACGCCGCCCCGCGCACTTCGGCCGACGCGTCCCCCAGCAGCTCCAGCACCAGCCCGCGCCCTTCCGGCGTGAGCCTCGTGACGCGCTTCACCTCCGCCATCGGCGACCAGGGGGAGGGGAGGCCGGCCACGCGGCGGACGAGCATCTGCCGCTGGTACGGCTCCATGTCGCGCACGTGGGGAAGGAGCCGCTCCACCGGCACCTGCGCGGAGCACGCGACCATCGCGGCCGTCACCTGCGTGCGCTCCAGCACGCGCGCGGTCCACGGCCACACCAGCGCGTCCACGGCCTGCGAGCGCTTCGGCAGGCGCGCCAGCAGCGACTCCAGCGCGCCGAAGAGCGCCGCGCCGTCCAGGTCGCGGGTGGCGTCCACGCCGAAGGCGTCCAGCGCCCGCGCGGCCACCGCCAGGTGCGGATCGCGCAGGGCGCCCGCGAGCGGGGCGGCGGCGGAGGACCAGGACGACTGCGCCAGCAGGTGCACGGCCGCGTAGCGTACCTCGGCGGAGGGGGAGTCGAGGAGCCGCACCGCGTGGGAGACGGCGTCGTCCACGTCCTCGAAGGCGGTGCTCCAGAGCGCCAGGTACACCGTCTCGCCGTCGCTCTCCGCCAGGGCGGCGTCCCGGGCGGAGGCGTCGTCCAGGAAGAGGGAGATGCGCTCCAGCACGGCATCCACCTTCCCCGCGCTCCCGCCCGCCCACTGGAAGCCGAACCAGACGTCCATCGCGCGGACGACGGAGGAGAAGCGGCCCAGGTCCTCCTCGCGGACCAGGCGGATCATCCGCCGGAACGCCTGCGGGTGCGCCTCGTCCACGCTCTCCAGGATCGCCTGGCGCAGCCCCTCCTGGCGCTGCGCAGCCAACAGCAGGCGCTCCGCGTACTCCCACGCCTCCGGGCGCGCGCTGCTGAGCAGGGCGCGCACCAGGTGCCGGCCCATCTGCCCCACGGGGTGCTCGCCCGCGGCGGAGGCCTTGAGGACGTCGAACACCTCGTCCCCCGCGGCGCCGGGGACGCTCAGCGCCCCCGCCAGCAGCCAGCCGATCTCGTCCAGCTCTCCCCACCCGGCCAGGTGTGGCGCCCACGCGGCCAGCCAGGCGGCGTCCCCGTCGTACTCGCCCGCGGCGATGGCCACCTGCAGCAGCCACTGGCCGCGCGTCCTCGCCAGCATCTCCGGCGAGCGGCCGCGGAAGGGGCGCCGTGCGAACCCTTCCTGGTACGGGCGCAGCGCCAGCAGCTCCCAGGCGGCGTCCACCGCGCCGGCCATCCCGGGGAGGAGCGCCTGCGCCAGCCGCCGGCGCTCCGCGTCGTCCAGCTTCTGGAAGAGGGGCCCGATGCGGTCGGCGTGGTTCCACAGGTACTGGTGGCGCTGGTGCACGTCCTTCGGCCGGAAGGCGCTCTCCACCAAGCCGCGCACGCCGCCTGGCACCTCGCGGCCGATGAGCGAGGCCACCAGGCCGCGCGACGAGCGGAGCCGCTCCAGCACCACGCCGGGCCGGCGGCGGCGGGTGAGCTCGCGTTCGATTTCCTTCGGATCGAGCATGGGTCAGGCGCCGGCGAGAAAGGTGAGGCGAAGGAAGGTGAGGCGGGTGTCGGGGCGGACGTACACCTGCGCGTCCAGGTCGCGCTGCTCCGCACCGTCCACCAGCACCAGGTACAGGCCGTCCAGGAAGCCGGTGAGCGCCACGGCGACGGCCTCCTCCTCGTCCACCGCCACGTCGTCCGCGGCCGGCCGGCCGCCGGGGACCACGCGTCCGCGCTCGGCCCCCGCCTGGATCTCCGCGCCGGAGAGCACCCGCAGCAGGGCGCCTTCGCGCTGGCGGCGGCGGAACGCGGCCACCTCCGCGCGCACCACGCGGGCGATCAGCTCGCGCAGCGTCAGCCCGCCGTCGCCTCCGCCTTCCGCGCCGGGAGGGAGGTCGACGGACCAGTCGTCCAGCAGGGGGCGGCGCCGGCCCAGCGCGCGGGTGGTGACGACGACCATCGGGATGGATGACGCGGGGGAAGGAGGTTTCGAGAAAGTATGTGCCGCGCGACAGATGCGGAAGGTTCCGAATCCCCGAAAGACGTGGGCGTCACACGGAGTCAACGGAGTTGACGGAGCTCGTCCGTGCCGGGTCCATGGATCGTCGCTCACTCATCGGGAAAGGGAGAGCGAGAAGAAGCGCCGGGCCGGCACGAGAGACGACTCCGCTGACTCCGTTGACTCCGTGTGACGCGAAAATGCGACGGCATGCTTGTCTCGGAGGCCCCCGGTTGTTTATTTACGGTGTGCTCCGTCCCGGAGCGCATCGCACTGGCCTTCACGAGCTGGCTCTCCGATGTCCCGGCGTCGCGCGCGTCCCCGTCCACGTCCTCTCCGCTTCCTCCTCCTGCTCGTTGCGGTCGCGGCGGGTGCCGTCGTGCTCTGGCGCGACGCCGCCGTGGGCGAAGACGTGGCGGAGGCCCTGCTGCCGGACTCGGTGGACGCCGGGCAGGCGCTCACGGACGTGGCCGCGGCGGACTCCGCCGTGCCCGCGAAGCCGAAGCGGCAGATCGTGCCGGACGTGGAGGTGGTCGTCAACATCCCCAGCGGCCGGCTGCAGCTGATCGCCGGGGACAGCGTGGTGCGCAGCTACCCGATCTCCGTCGGCTCGGCGCGGTATCCCACGCCGGTGGGCAGCTACCTGCTGGCGACGGTGATCTGGAACCCCTGGTGGCATCCGCCCCCGGAGAGCGGCTGGGCGCGCAACCGCAAGCCCGCGCCGCCGGGGTCCGCCGGCAACCCCATGGGCCGCGTGAAGCTGCACATGGACGAGCTCATCTACATCCACGGCACCAACTCCGTGGGGCGGCTGGGCGCGCCGGCGTCGCACGGGTGCATCCGCATGTCCAACGCGGACGTGGTGGACCTGGCGCGGCGGCTGCACCGCATCGCCGACCCCTCCGTGGCCGAGTCCCGGCTGGACGCGCTCTCCCGCCCGGGCCAGGACGAGCGCCGCACGCTGATGGCGCGCTCCATCCGCATGCGCGTCACCTACGACGTGGCGGAACTGCGGGGCGACCGGCTGCACGTGTACCCCGACGTGTACGGCCGGGCCGGCGGCGTCACGGCCCAGGTGCGGGAGGAGTTGGCGCGCGCCGGGCTGGACACCGCGCAGGTGCCCGCGCCCGCCATGACCCGCCTGCGGCAGGGCGCCGCGCGCGGCGGCGCCTCGTTCGCGCTGGCGGAGATCCCGTACCTGGAGCCCCTGCCGCCGCTGCCCGATCCGCCCGCCGCCTCGCCGCGCGAGCGGGGCCCGCGCCTGCTGGGGACGCCGGTGGATGGACCTCGCGAGGCGCCGCGGGACACCATCGTCATCCCCGGCGCCCAGCCGGACCCCGCGCCCGCGGAGCCCGCGCCGCCTCCTCCCGCGGAAGAGCCGGTGGACCAGCCGTGAATCCATCCCACGTCTGATCCCGGGATCAAAACCGGAACGGACGGGGGGTACAGAGGATACGGAGAACGGCCAGAGATACAGAGGAAACCGATCTTCCTCTGTATCTCTGGCCGT
>DATAAG010000510.1:0-2307 GCA_036260235.1 Longimicrobium sp. | reverse complement strand
CTGTATCTCTGGCCGTTCTCCGTATCCTCTGTACCCCCGCCGTTCTTTTCCGGATCCGGATGAATCACTCCTCGCCGCCGAACGCACGGCGCTCCGCGGCGCGGGTGAAGGCGGCGTAGGCCTCCGCGAAGGCCTGGTCGGCCTCGGGGCCGCCGGCTTCGGGGGGAAGCGGGCCCAGCTGCCGCGGCACCGCGTTCGGCACCCCGGGCGCGCGCGGAGAGAACGCGAGCGACCAGAGCTCCGCGCCCGCGCGCCAGAAGTCCGCGGGCGCGGCAGCCTGCTCCTCCGCCGGTGCCTCGTCCGGCGCCTCGTCCCCGGCCGCATCCTCCTCCTCCACCGGACGCGCCGCACGCAGCTCGCGCAGGCGCGCCAGCAGGTCGTCGCGGGCGCGGCCGCGCCAGCACAGCACCAGGAACGGGTCGGCGTCGAACGCCTCGGCCAGGATGTAGTAGGTGGCCGCCACGTGCTTGCAGGGGTTGGCCCAGTCCGGGCACGAGCAGTCGGACCGCAGCTCCTCCGGGCGCGAGGGGAAGAGCGACAGCCCCGCCGCCGCGAACGCCCGCTCCACGTCACGCGGCATCTCGCCCGCCAGCAGCGCGGCCAGGAAGAGCGCCTCGCCCGCCAGCGCCTCCTCCGCCCGCGCCCACTCCTCGTCCGTGAACGGCGTGAGGCGGATGCTCACGTCGTACGGCCGCGGGCGCGAGCCCTGGACGCGGGCCGTCACCGTCCCCGGCTGCACGCGCAGGTCCATCACCTGGCCGGAGCGGGCGTAGCTGCGGCCGCGCGTCAGGCGGCTGGCATCCGCCACCTCCCTGAGCGCGGCGATGAAGCGCTGGCTCCACCACGTCTCGCCGATCTCGCCGCGGGTGCTGCGGGCCCGGATCCCGTCCCTGGCCGCGCGGCGCGGCCGGTGCTCGTACGCCCACCAGTCGCTCATCGCCCCCTCACTCCGCCACCGCGTCGGCGGAGAGCGCGACGATGCGCCGCAGCTCGTCCGTGGACAGCTCCGCCAGCCACGCCTCGCCGGTGCCCAGCACGCTCCCGGCGAGCGCCTTCTTCTCCTCGATCACCTGGTCGATGCGCTCTTCCAGCGTGCCGGCGCAGACGAGCTTGCGCACCTGCACGTCGCGCCGCTGGCCGATGCGGAAGGCGCGGTCCGTGGCCTGGTCCTCCACGGCGGGGTTCCACCACCGGTCGAAGTGGATCACGTGGTTCGCGGCCGTCAGGTTCAGGCCGGTGCCGCCGGCCTTGAGGGAAAGGAGGAGGACCGGCGGCCCGTCCGGCTGCTGGAAGCGCGCGACGAGCGCGTCGCGGTCGGCCTTGCGGGTGCCGCCGTGCAGGAACGGGATCTCGCGGGCGAAGCGCTCCTGCAGGCGCGTCTGCAGCAGGCGCCCCATCTCGGCGAACTGGGTGAAGACGAGCGCCCGGTCCCCCACCTGCATCACCTCGTCCAGCACCTCCTCCAGCCGCTCCAGCTTGCCGGAGCGCCCGGCCAGCGCGGAGCCGTCGCCCAGCAGCTGCGCGGGGTGGTTGCACGCCTGCTTCAGCCGCAGCAGCATGGAGAGCACCAGCCCGCGCTGCTGGATCCCCTCGCTCTCCTGGATGCGGCGCATCAGGTCGTCCACGGTGGCCTGGTAGAGCGACGCCTGCTCGCGGGTGAGGTTGCAGAAGACCTTCATCTCCTGCTTTTCCGGGAGGTCCCGGATGATGCCGCGGTCGGTCTTCAGGCGGCGCAGGATGAAGGGCCCGGCCAGCCGCCTGAGCTGCGCCGCGCGCCCCGCGTCGCGGTAGCGCTCGATGGGAAGGGCGAAGCGGGCGCGGAAGTCGCGCGCGGAGCCCAGCAGCCCGGGGTTCAGGAAGTCCAGGATGGACCACATCTCCGCCAGCCGGTTCTCCACCGGCGTGCCGGTGAGGGCGATGCGCCGCGGCGCGCGGAAGGCGCGCACGGCCTGCGCCTGGCGCGCGGCGGCGTTCTTCACGTTCTGCGCCTCGTCCAGCACCACCCGCCCCCACTCCACCGCGGCCAGCTCGTCGCGGTCGCGGGCGGCCAGCGCGTAGGTGGTGATCACCAGCTCGCTGCCGCGCACCGCCCGGCGCAGCGCGGGCCCGCTGAGCCGCTCGCCGCCGTGGTGCACGTGCACGCGCAGCCCCGGCGCAAAGCGGGCCGCCTCGCGCTGCCAGTTGCCGACGAGCGACATGGGGCACACCAGGAGGGTGGGCAGCGTCCTGCGCCCCTTCGCCGCGCGCGGGGGCCGGGCCAGGAGGAGCGCCAGCAGCTGCACCGTCTTTCCCAGCCCCATGTCGTCG
>DATAAG010000509.1:0-6218 GCA_036260235.1 Longimicrobium sp. | reverse complement strand
ATGGAAAGGTCCGGTGCGAGCCGCCGCGCCCCCTCCGGGCTCGCATGACTCGCCCACCTCCCCCAAAAACCCCTGGGGGAGGTTGATGGGGACGAGAGATTCGTGCGAGACGTCTTTCGTCCTACAGGATCGGCGCAGCCGGTAAGGACTCAGAATGACAGTTTATCCGGATTCGGTTTGAGCGGGTAAACCCGCCGCTGGACTGCCACAAGCCCCGTCTCCGCTCGCTGGCGCCCGCGGGACGGGGCCTGAACGTCTCGGGCGTTGCCGTCCTCCGCGAAGGCGGACGAATGGCGTCGTTGGGTGGACCTCAGCCGCTGAGCGGACGGGGCGAAACTCCCGCTGCCCACGCGTGTACCCGGATACTCTCTCCTGGTACAAGTGATTGGGGATGATGAAGTTACTCTCACGTGCGGCGGCCGTTCTCGCGATCATGGCGATGGCGGCGTGCGACGACCTGCCGACGGGGCCGGCGCCGGACCGTGCGCCGCTGCCGGGAATCGACGTCTCGCACTGGCAGGGCGCGATCGACTGGGACGCAGTGGCGGACGACGGCGTCGTCTTCGCGTTCATCAAGGCGACGGAGGGCGGCGATTACACCGATCCGCGATTCGCGGCCAACTGGGCAGCCGCGCGGCAGGCGGGGATCGTCCGCGGCGCGTACCACTTCTTTCGCCCGCAGACGGACGCGGCGGCGCAGGCGGCGCACTTTCTCCGCACCGTCCCGCTCGCGGAGGGAGACCTGCCGCCGGTGCTGGACGTGGAGGTGACGGACGGCAGGTCCGCGGAGGCGATCGCCGCCGGCGTGCGGACGTGGGTGCAGGCGGTGGAAGCCGCGACGGGGCGGCGGCCGATCATCTACACGCGCGCCTCGTTCTGGACGGCGCGGATGGACAGCTTCGGCGCGTACCCGCTGTGGGTGGCGCACTACGGCGCCGCCGAGCCGAACATCCCGGCGGGGTGGAGCGGGTGGACCTTCTGGCAGCACACGGACGCGGGGCGGATGGCGGGGATCGCGGCCGACGTGGACCTCGACTGGTTCAACGGCGACCGGGGGGACCTGGAGGCGTTCGTGGGCAGCGGAGCGATCCCTGCGGCAGCGCGTTGAGAGAACCACCAGCCACGGTCAAAGGTGATGCGGGCCGGCCTCCTCCACGGGCCGGCCTGCTGCTTCTGGCGCTCTCGCGCGGACGTGCGGACGCGCGGATTCATCCGCCGCTCCTGGCCTTCGTGATCCCGGTAGCGATTCACAATTTCGGTGCAGCACGCATCCTGATTTTGGGGCAAAGGCACCGCGGGAGAAGGCGGGGCGCGATGCCGGGACCGGCGTTCACCCGGCGGAGGTCCTTTGCTCACTTAATGTTGCGAAAAGAGTGATCCGGGCGCACCCGATGCACCGGAGCTTGCGGGAGGTGGAGTGCGCAAGCGCCCGTGGCACTCCCACCGACGTACCGCCCGCCGCGCGGTTCTTTTCGGCCACCCTCCTGCCACACGAACACCATGATCCCACGCTCCAGACGAAACCCCATCCCCCTGCTGCTGGCCTGCGCGCTGGCGGCCTGTACCCCCGACCGGGTGGCCGGCCCCGGCGTCCGGGGGCCCTCCCCACAGGTGCTGCGGACCCTGCAGGAGGCGGGCACGCCCGACGGCGCCGCCGTGGTGCTGGAGAGCCGCGACGATGAGGGCGCCGAGCTCCGCTCCGTGGGCATCGCCTTCGAGGCGCAGAGCAGCCCCAGCGGACCCGTGGCCGTGACGGTGCATCCCAACGGCGGCTACCGCGGCGCCCCCAGCCCGCGCCACATCCACAACGCGAACCCCACGCGGAGAGCCACGTTCACGGTCACCTGCATCGTGAATGGTGTGCCGCAATCCGTGGCGTCCGCGCGCATCGACAGCGTCCGGCAGCGCAACTACGGCGTGCCGGTGGGCGGGCACGGCTCCGCCCACGACTTCTCCAACACCGGCACGGGGCGTCCCCGCGGGCGGTGGAGTCCGGACGCCGGCGAGGCGCCAGGGGGCGTCTTTCCCTCCACGCTCACCGCCGAGATCGCGGGCGGCGACGAGAAGATCGTGGTGTGGTGGGAGGTCACCGACGCGAACTCGCCCTGCGCGGGGATGAAGGACAGCAAGGAGTTCCGCAGCGTGGTGCGAGTGCCGGGGCTGGTGCCGGTGCCGCGCGATGCCAACGTGGCCCTGTCGCCGCCGTCGTCCAACCACCCGGGACCCACCTTCTGGTACCTGCACCCGGGCGCCACCGGCCCCACGGTGCGGATGGCCGCGGCCCACCGTCAGGCGTTCGGCACGCCGCTGCTGCTGACGGCGGCGGGGATGGCCCAGGGCGGGATCAACGACATCCGCAACAACTGGAACCGCCCGCACGCGGAGCACCGGGTGGGGATGGAGATCGACGTGGACGAGCAGGCCAACAACAGCATGAGCCGGCTGCGCGCCATCGCGGCCATGGGCGTGCGCGCCGGGTTCGCCGCGTGCGAACTGCACGGGGAGCCCGTCCGCAACCACGTCCACTGCCGCCTGCGCCCCTACCGGTGAGGAGACCCTCGATGACGAGCACCATCCACGGCCGGCGCGCCGCGCTGGCCCTGCTCGCGCTGCTGGCCTGCGCCCCGCCCGCGGCGGCCCAGGTGGGCACCGTGGCCCCCCTGCCGTACCCCGGCTGGGTGCCCGCCGACGGCGTGGCGCCCACGCTTTCGGTGGAGGTGAGCTACGGCCACGTCCCCGGGATGTGGCGCTACCGGTACACCCTGGCGAATGGGGCCGGCGCCGCGCAGGACATCTGGCAACTGGGATTTCGCCTTGGCGGATGGGTGGCGCAGGTGGGTACGCCCGCCGGCTGGTTCCCCATCGCCGACACCGAGGCCACCTATGATCCCGCCGGGCCGGGGATCCCGGGCGTCGAGTTCCTGGCCGACATCCCCGACACCTCGCCGGGCGACTTCTATCCGCCGTCGCCGCACCAGGTGCCGCCGGGGTCGTCGCTGCCCGGCTTCGAGTTCCACAGCCCGTATCCGCCGGGCTACGTGCGCGCCTGGGCGCAGGGCTACGCCCCCGTGCCGTTTCCGCCCGACCCGGAGCGCGGCGACACCATCGAGCCCAACCCGGTGCCGCACGACACGCTGAACGCGCAGCGGCTGACGACGATCGGCCCCTTCACCTACACCGGCGTGGTCACCCGGGGCAACCTGAACGTGGACACCGGCGAAGGGTTCCTGGGGTTCATGAACCTGGCGGTGTCTGGGGCGGTGCTGCGCGCGCCGGCGCCGGTCGCGCTCAAGTTGTCCGTCGGCGGCGAGACGGTGTTCCCCGAGACCTTTCGTGCCCTGCTGAACGGCGTCGACGTCACCGCGCAGTTCCATCCCGGAACGGCGGGGGGCGCGGACCTGGCGGCGCTCTTCGCGCTGGGCGCGCTGCCGCTGCGGGAGGGCGACAACGTGCTGGTGACCACCATCGAGGGGCTGCTTCCCGGGACCACCCGGCGCGCGATCGACGAGGATGTGATCCAGTTCCGCGTCGTCCCCTGAAGCCGCGCCCTCAGCCGGCATCCTTTCCCGGCGCGGGGCGGGCGGCGGAGGTCCGCCTTCGCCGCCCCGTCCCGGCCTCCAGACCCGAATTTCTCCAGGAGACTGCTCCGTGAGGCGCATCCTGCTCATCTCCCTAGCCGCGGCGCTCGCCGCCTGCCAGGATCTCGCCCCGCCCACGGCGCCCGCGCCCGATGCCGCGGTGGACGCGGCGCTGGCGGCGCCGGGGCGGTACATCGTCGTCCTCACGCCGGCCGTGGCGGATCCGGCCACCGCGGCGCGCCGCCTGGTGCAGCAGGCGGGCGGCACGCTGCTGTACACGTACTCCACCGCGCTCCGCGGCTTTGCGGCCGCGCTCCCCGCGGGCGCCGCCGCCGGGCTGCGGGAGTTGCCGGAGGTCGCCTCCGTCGAGCCCGACCAGGTGATGCGCCGGGCCGGCGTGCAGACGGGCGCCACCTGGGGGCTGGACCGCGCGGACCAGCGGGCGCTGCCGCTGGACGCCACGTACGAGTACGCCCTGACCGGGGCCGGGGTGGACGCCTACGTGTTCGACACGGGCATCCGCTACACGCACGACGAGTTCACCGGGACGGACCAGGGCCGGGCCTACTTCGCGTACGACGCCATCGGCGACGGGGAGAACGGCTGGGACTGCGACGGCCACGGCACCCACGTGGCCGGGACGATCGGCGGCGCCGCGTACGGGGTGGCGAAAGGGGTGACGCTCTGGGCCGTGCGCGTGCTGGATTGCACCGGGAGCGGCTTCGTGAGCGGCATCATCTCCGCGGTGGACTGGGTGACGGCGAACCGGTCCGGCCCCTCCGTGGTCAACATGAGCCTGGCCGGGCCCCCGGTGACGGCGCTGGAGGACGCCATCCGCCGCTCTATCGCGGCGGGAATCACCTACGTGGCGGCGGCGGGGAACGCCAACCGCGACGCCTGCGCCATCTCGCCGGCGCGCATCCCCGAGGTCATCACCGTGGGCGCCACCGACCCCTGGGACGTGCGCTCCTACTATTCCAACTGGGGAAGCTGCGTGGACTGGTTCGCCCCGGGTGACGACATCAGCTCGGCGTGGTGGGACGCGGACGACGCGGTGGCCACCCTCAGCGGCACGTCGATGGCCGCGCCCCACGTGGCGGGCGTGGTGGCGCTGTACCTGGAGGCGAATCCCGGCGCCACCCCGGCCGCGGTGCGGCGGCGCCTGTACGACGCGGCGACGAAAAACGTGGTGCAGTCCGCCCTCAGCCCGAACGCCCACCTGCTCTACAGCCGCTTCGACCTGCTGGGCGCCAACGCCGCGCCCACGGCCGGCTTCGCTCACGCGTGCACGGAGCTGGACTGTACCTTCACCGACGGCAGCGCGGACGGCGACGGGGCGCTGGTGTCGTGGTCGTGGAGCTTCGGCGACGGCGCCACCGCCACGGCGGCCAGCCCGGCGCACACGTACGCCGCCTCGGGCACGTACACCGTCACCCTCACGGTGCGCGACGACGACGGGGCGGTAAGCACCGCCTCGCACACGGTGACGGCGTCCGTCCCCATCACCCTCGCCGTGCGGCAGACGCGCGTGTTCGAGCTGGCGACCAACGAGCTCACCTGGTCGGGGGCGTCGTCCGGCGACGTGGACGTCTACCGCAACGGCGCCGCGATCGCCACGGTTCCCAACACGGGGATGTACCAGGACGCGGTGGTGGGCTCGCAGCCGCTGACCTACCGGGTGTGCGAGGCGGGGACCACGATCTGCTCCAACCGGGCGAGTCCCTAGCGGGCCCTGGAAGGGGTTGACCACGTCCACCCGCCGCATACCTTCCTCCGCGCGGCCGGATACCTCCAGGGGTGCCCGGCCGCTCATCCTTCGCCTTTGTTCCGATGCCCGGGATCGAGAAGGTGGCGCTGGAGGACGGCTGCACCGCAGCACGGATGGTGACGATGCCGCTGCTTCTCATCGCGGGCCTTCTGCCGCTCGCCGCATGCGACTGGATGCAGCCCCGGGTGGAGCGCCCGCCCGTGCAGGAGTTCCGCGTGCCGCCGCCGCCGCTGGAGGCGCTGGTCGCGGCCCCGGAGACCATCGTCGTGGGAGACGTGCACGTTGCCGCAGCGGCGACGTTGTGGATCGACCGCATGCCGGGGCCGGCGATCGAGGGCCGGAACGATCCGCCCGGTGACCCGCTGCAGGGCCACTTCGACGTCCACTCGGTGGACGGCCGGCCGCTTCCCCGCGGCCTCAGGCTGGAGGGCGCATGGCTCGTTGGGGCGGACAGCGTGTGGCCGCTCGCGGTGGCGCCGTCGGATACGTCACGCGCCGGCAGCCCGTGGATCGCCCGGCGCGCGCGAGGGGTCCCCGTGTGGCCGGGCGAGCAGAGCGCCGACCTGGTCGTGCGGCTGGGGCGGCCGGATGGTACGTCGCAGCTCGTCCGGACCCGCTCCGTCCCGGTGACGGTGGCGGAGTGATCGGTCTCGCCGGCGGTTGACTCAACGGGTGATGCAGGCCGGATCTCTCCTCCCGATCCAGGCAACCAGCGGCGCTCCGCCTCCAGGGGAGCGAATGATGCCCATTGCGAATCTGATCCGGTAACCAAGCCCCGTCGCGACCGCCGTCCAGCGACTAAAGTCGCCGCAACGACTACACGCTGTCCGCCTTCGCGGACAACACCGGACCGCCAGCACCGGGGATCCTCG
>DATAAG010000508.1:0-3689 GCA_036260235.1 Longimicrobium sp. | reverse complement strand
GAGTGATGGAGTGATGGAGTGATGGAGTGATGTAGTGATGGAGTGATGGAGTGATGGAGTGATGGAGTGATGGAGTGATGGAGTGATGGAGTGGATGGGGTGGGTCCCGCGCCTGAGCGGGTGAACCCGCCGCAACGACCGCGGAAAGCCCCGCAAACTGCGCGGGGCTTCAATTCAACTGCAACTGCCGAACGCCACGGGCTTCCTTCCGAGGAATCTACTCGCCATTTCTCGTGGCCGGCCGTCGTGCCACGAAGGCTGCGGGCTGGAGTCCGCGCAGGCGGACTTTGCGATTTTCCAGCGGCGAATTCATTCGCTCCCGCGGGCGGACGGCACGTTGTCGGATCAGAATCGCAATTGGCGTCATCCGCTTCCGCGGGCGGACCGGCACGTTGGCGGATCAGAATCGCAATCGGCATCATTCGCTCCCTGAGGCGGGCCGTATGATTGCCTGATCAGATCCACACATCGGCATCGTTCGCCGGGACCGCGCGGGCTTCGACCGCGGACCGGCCCGAGCGTACCGGGAATTGCGAAGTTTACACCCTCTCCCACGCAGTTCGTGGGAGAGGGTGGCGGCCGGGTGAGGGCCCCTCCTTGAAACTTCGAACCGTTCCTTTACGTCCGGGTACAGGACGGCGCGCGACGGGGCGCCCGGGTTGGTGCCCCGCCGCGCCCTTTTTGCATCCGCACCTTCATCACCATGCGCACGCTGTTCCTGCTCTTCCGGCTGCTGCCGTTCGCGCTCTCCTTTGCCCGCGACCGGCGGCGCTTCCTTTTCTGGGGCGCGCCCGCGCGCCGCACCGACGCCTTCCACCAGCACCGCGCGCGGCGGCTGGCGGAGGTGATCCCCACGCTGGGGCCCACCTTCGTCAAGATCGGCCAGGTGTTCTCCGCGCGCCCGGACGTGGTGCCGGAGCCGTACCTCACCGCGCTGGGCGCCCTGACGGACAACGTGCCCTGCGTCCCCTTTCCGCAGGTGGAGAAGGAGTTGGAGGCGGCGTTCGGCGGGCCCGTGGACCAGGTGTTCGACGCCTTCGACCGCGAGCCGCTGGCCGCGGGGTCGCTGGGGCAGGTCTACCGCGCACGGTACCGCGGGCAGGACGTGGTGGTGAAGGTGCTGCGCCCCGGCGTGGAGCCGATCGTGGAGCACGACGTCCGCTTCGTGCGGCGGGTGCTGGGGTGGGTGGAGCGGCGGTGGAAGCACCCGCAGCTGCGCGGCCTGCACGTGGTGATCGACGAGTTCGAGCGCCGCATCGCTGACGAGATGGACTTTCGCAAGGAGGCCGCGTACGCCCGCGCCATCCGCGAGCGGTTCGCGGGGAACCCGCGCGTGATCGTCCCGCGGGTGATCGACGGGATGGTGCACCGGCGCGCGCTGGTGCTGGAGTTCGTGGAGGGGACGCGGGTGGACCAGATCGATCCGCTGGTGGCGGCGGGCGTCGTCGATCCGGAGCGGGTGGTGGACGCGGTGGTGGAGGCTTACATCCAGATGATGCTGGTGGACGGCCTGTTCCACGCCGATCCGCATCCCGGCAACCTGCTGGTGCGCGCGGACGGGGCGCTGGTGCTGCTGGACTTCGGCATGGTGATCGAGGTGGACCCCGGGATGCGCCACCACCTGGTGCACACGGCGCTGGCGGCGGTGCGCGGGGACGCGGACCGGGTGGTGCAGGGCTTCTTCGACCTGGGCGTGGTGGAGCCGGCGACCGACCGCGAGACCATCCGCCGCCTGGTCGCCCTGATCATGGAGATGACGGAGCGCGGCGCCGAGCTGCCGGAGATGCAGCGCGCCCTGGCCGACGAGGTGATGCACCTGCTGTACGACTGGCCGGTGGTGCTCACGGGAGAGATGACGTACTTCGGGCGCGCGGTGGCGCTCATCGAGGGGCTGGGCGCCCGCCACATCCCCAACTTCAACCCCGTGCGCCAGGTGCGCCCGCTGCTGATGAAGCACCGCGTGGCCGTGCTGCGCGCCCTGGGCCCCTCGGACGACGAGACGGTGGACCTGGCGTTCGCGCTGGGCCTGCTCACGCGCGACGTGACGCGTGTCGTCGGCAACGCCGCGCGCGAACTGTTCGGGGTGCTGGCCACCCGCATCCCCTCGGTGTTCAGCGCCTTCACCCGCCCCGCCGCGGCGGTGGAGCCGGCGCCTGCCCCCGTGCCGGCGCTCCCCGTTGCGGCGGAGTGATGATGAGCATCTGTACACCAGGCGAGCCCCGCGCCTGAGCGGGTGGTGCCAATCGTGGTTCTGGTCGGGTAACCTGCCGTCCGCCTGCAGGAGCAGACGGCCTGCGCGAGTTGCCTGAGCAGATCTACGATACTCGTCATTCGCTCCTGGGAGGCGCGCCGCGTGATGCCTGACAGATCCCCGTCGCAGTCATCCGCTCCCCCGAGGGACTGCATTACCCCCTCGCCGGATGCGGATACCGTGCGCGGTACGCGTGCAGCGCGGCGCGGTGGATGCGCTCCTTCTCCCGCCGCACCTCGTCGATGTGCTCCGGCGCCTCGGTGGCGGCGATCCAGTCCGACAGCGGATCGATGATCCAGTCCAGCAGCGAGGCGCGGGCGTAGAGCGCCAGCCGCTCCCGCATCGCGGCATCGCCCGCGACGGCGGGCGGGAGCGCGCGGTCCGTCGCCGTCCGCAGGTCGCCGCGGGCCGGGCCGAAGAGCATGCACCAGTCCAGCCCCGGGTCGCCCGGCGCCAGGTCGTCCCAGTCCAGCACGTGCCACTCGCCCGCCGGCGTCACCAGCAGGTTGTTGAGCCACAGGTCGCCGTGCGTGGGCGCGTCCGCCGCCTCCGCGAACGCCGGCGCGGCGCGCACCGCCGCCCTCAGCGCCGCCGCCTCCGCCCGCATCCATTCCAGCGTTTCGGGGGAGACGAACGGCGGCCGCTCGCCGTCGATGTACTCCAGGTCCGCGAAAAAGCGCTCGTCGTACGTCCGCAGGTACACGTCCACGCACGTCGCAGGCGTTGCGGGTGAGGGCAGGCGCGCCGCGAGCTCGCGGTCCCCGTGCAGCCGTCCGACCACGGAGACGATCTCCCCCGCCAGCGGATCATCGAGCGCGTCCGGCGGGGCGCCGTCGATCCAGCGCGACAGCACGCCCGCGTAGTCCGTCCCCGGCACGTCGATCCACGCGACGGCATCCGGCGCGTGGTAGCGCTCCGCCATCATCCCTCGCAGACCCCAGAACCGCCGCAGCGCGTCCCGGATCTCCGGCTCGCACGCCAGCTTGAGGTGCAGCCGCGCGCGCCCGTCCGTGACGTGGAACGAGCGGTTCACGAAGCCGCCCCAGTTCAGCACGTACTCCACCCGCAGCCGCGCCCCGTCCAGCCCCAGCTCCGCGGCGGCCAACGCCAGGCGATCGTGGACGGTAGATCGAAAGTGGTCCAGGTCCATGCTCTGGTCTGCGTCCATCCGTGAAGAGGTTCCGGGGGTCCGCGCCGGCGGAGGATGCAGCCTCCGGGGCCGGAGGCGGACTCCACTGCCTCGTTCCCCCCTCGCTCCCTTCCGCTCCGGAGCTCCCGATGAGAGCACCCGCCCGCTTCGTCCTGCTGACGTCCTGCGCCGTCGCGATCCCCGCGGCCGCGCAGGCGCCCCGGCCCGTGCCGCACCTGGGGAGCGAGAGCCTGCGCGCGGTGGTGGAGGCGCTGGCGCACGATTCCCTGCTGGGCCGTGCCACGCCCA
>DATAAG010000507.1:0-4992 GCA_036260235.1 Longimicrobium sp. | reverse complement strand
CCGCCGCCGACACCACCAGGTCCGCCGCGCCGGCCATGGCCCCGGTCCCGGTGGTGGTCGGCTCGCCGGCCGCCGGCGCCATCGGCGAGTTCGAGCCCGCCAAGCAGAGCGGCGAGTTCAACGGCCTGCAGCTGCAGATCGGCGGCGCGTTCGCCCAGACCTTCCAGGCGCTGGAGCACGAGACCGACGCCGCGCCCAGCGCCACCACCATGCTGGGCAAGATCCGCCCCGGCTTCAACCTGGCGAGCGCCAACTTCAACATCGGCGCGCAGCTGGCCCGCGGCATCCGGGTGGACCTGGAGAACTACATGTCCAGCCGGCACCACAACGAGTTCTGGGTCAAGGGCGGCTACGCGACGATCGACGCCTCGCCGTTCGACGTGCCGGTGCTCAACCGGATCATGGAGTTCACCACGATCCGCGCCGGCCACATGGAGATCAACTACGGCGACGCACACTTCCGCCGCAGCGACAACGGCAACACCATCCGCAACCCGTTCATCGAGAACTACGTCCTCGACGCGTTCACCACCGAGATCGGAGCCGAGGTGATGCTGCGCGGACCCTACGGCGCCTTCGTGATCGGCGGCGTGACGACGGGGGAGAACAAGGGCGACGTCAAGGACGGCGCGGTGGACGCGAGGCCCGCCTTCCTGGGCAAGCTGGGCTTCGACCGGCAGGTCAGCCCGATGCTGCGCCTGCGCCTGACCGGCAGCGTCTACAGCGCGGAGTCGTCACCCGCGGTGACGCTCTACGGCGGCGACCGCACGGGATCGCGGTACTGGGGCGTGATGGAGGACACGACGAGCCTCAAGGCCGGCAGCGCCTTCACCAACGGCCGCGTCAACCCCGCGTTCAGCAACGAGATTACGGCCTGGCAGATCAACCCCTACGTCGAGTTCGGGAACCTGGAGCTGTTCGGCGTGATCGAGCGGGCGAGCGGCAAGTCGGCGAAGGAGGAGGAGCGCCGCGAGGTGACGCAGCTGGCCGGCGACGTGGTGTACCGCCTGTTCAACGACCAGCTGTACGTGGGCGCCCGCTACAACCGGGTGACGGGCGACTGGGCCAGCCAGACGGACCTGACGGTGACGCGGACGGCGCTCTCGGCAGGGTGGTTCCTGACCCGGAACCTGCTCACCAAGGCCGAGCTGGTGCAGCAGGACTACGACGGGTTCGCCGAGACGGACATCCGCAACGGCGGCAAGTTCCACGGGATCGCCATCGAGGGCGTGATCGCCTTCTGAGGCGCCCGCCGTGGGCCGGGCCAGAAGAGTGCCGGCCTCGGGAGGACAGACGGAGCGGGGAGCCTCCAGCAGGGGCTCCCCGCTGCGCGTCGGGTCCCCTCCCCGCTCGTTCCTCGCGGAGAGGGGGGTGAACTTCATCGCGCCAGGGCTGGCTCCTCGCGGGGGCGGCGCCCCCTCCGGGCTCGCAAGACTCGCCCACCTCCCCCCAAAAACCCCTGGGGGAGGTTGAACTTCGATCCCACACTGACAGGCCGGGCCGCCATTCGCAGGGGGGTGCCGGCGGCTCGCACCACGCCAGCCTTCCGCCGCGAGGCCGCGGCAATCACCCCTCCCCCGGGGTTGGGGGAGGGGTCGCCCGCCGTCGCGAGGAACGAGCGAAAGGCCGGGCGGGGGAGAGGGCCCCCCGCGGACGCAGTGAGAACCCGGCCGTTCTCCCTTCCCCACGCAGGTTGCCGGAGAGGGCCGGGGGTGGGCTGTCCCCGCACCCCGCGGCCGGTTGGGAGCGCGGAAGTCAGCATCGGTTGAGCGGCAGCCGAAATCACGCTATATTGGTGCCCCAGAAACATTTGCGGCGGTCCGGACCCCTCCGGTTTCCGCCAGCACTTTCCATCCGCCGATCGCCCCCACGGTCCGCGCCCGCGACAACCGGGCGGGACCCGTTTTCTTTCGCCATCCTTACCGCAGGGAGCCGCACGATGACGCAGGTACTGGTCTTCGACACCACGCTGCGCGACGGCGAGCAGTCGCCGGGCGCCACCATGACCCCGGCCGAGAAGCTGAGGATGGCGCACCAGCTGGACGCGCTGGGCGTGGACGTCATCGAGGCCGGCTTCCCCATCAGCTCCCCCGACAACTTCGCCGGGGTGCAGCAGATCGCCCGCGAAGTGCGCCGCCCCGTGATCGCCGCGCTGGCCCGCTCCGCCGCCGCCGACATCGACCGGGCCGCGAAGGCGCTGGAAGGGGCGGAGCGCGCTCGGCTGCACGTCTTCATCGCCACCTCCGACATCCACCTGGTGCACAAACTCCGCATCGGCCGCGAGGAATGCCTGGCGCAGGCCGTGGCCGCCGTGGAGCGCGCCCGCCGCTACACCGACGACGTGGAGTTCAGCGCGGAAGACGCGACGCGCACCGACGTGGCCTTCCTCTGCCAGGTGATGGAGGCCGCCATCGCCGCCGGCGCGACCACCGTCAACATCCCCGACACGGTGGGCTACACCCACCCGGGCGAGTACCGCGCCATCATGGACGCGCTCTTCGCCAACGTGAAGGGGATCGAGAAGGCGGTGGTGAGCGTGCACTGCCACAACGACCTGGGGCTGGCGGTGGCCAACTCGCTGGCCGCCGTGCAGGGGGGCGCGCGGCAGGTGGAGTGCACCGTCAACGGCATCGGCGAGCGGGCGGGGAACGCGGCGCTGGAGGAGATCGTGATGGCGCTGCGGGTGCGGCCGGACTCGTACCCGTACGAGACGCGCATCAACACGCACGAGATCTACCGCACCAGCCAGCTGCTCACGCACCTGACCGGCATCCATCCGCAGCCCAACAAGGCGATCGTGGGAAAGAACGCCTTCGCGCACGAGGCGGGGATCCACCAGGACGGGGTGATCAAGAACCCGCTCACCTACGAGATCATGACGCCGCAGCTGGTGGGCGTGCCCGCCAACGCGCTGGTGCTGGGCAAGCACTCCGGGCGCAACGCGCTGGCCAAGCGCTACCGCGAGCTGGGGTACGAGCTGGACCCCGAGGCGGTGGAGCGCGCCTACGGCTTCTTCAAGCTCCTCTGCGACCGCAAGAAGACGGTGCTGGACGAGGACCTGATCGCCATCCTCTACTACGGCAACCTGGAGGACGTGCCGCACCGCTACCACCTGCGCGAGCTGGACGTGCACTGCGGCACCCGCCGCTCGCAGGCCCGCGTGCGCATCGAGGAGGAGGGGCGCGAGCGCGAGGCCGCGGGCGAGGGCGACGGGCCGCTGGCCGCCGCCTTCAGCGCCGTGGACGCGCTGGTGCCCTTCACGGTGGAGCTGGAGGACCTGGAGGTGCACAGCGCCACCCCCGGCGGCGACGCGGTGGGCGAGGTCTCGCTCCGCGCCCGGGTGAACGGAAAGACGTTCACGGGGCGCGCGGCGTCGACGGACGTGGTGGACGCGGGGGTGCGCGCCTACCTGGACGCGCTGAACAAGGCGGCGCAGATGGACGTGCTGGAGGCGCGCGCCATGGAAGAACAGAGCTACCTGTGGGGAGTGTGAGAACGATGGGCCCGCGTACCCTCTTTCAGAAGATCTGGGACAGCCACCTGGTGCGCCCGCAGACGCCGGAGACCCCGGCGGTCCTCTACGTGGACCTGCACCTGGTGCACGAGGTGACCTCGCCCCAGGCGTTCACCGAGCTGCGCGCGCGCGGCGCCCGCGTCCGCCGGCCGGACCTGACCATCGCCACGATGGACCACTCCACCCCCACCCTGCCGCGTCCGGCCCGCGGGGCGATCCCGGTGGCGGACCCGCAGGCGGCCGCGCAGCTGGGGCAGCTGGAGGCCAACTGCCGCGAGTTCGGCATCCCCCTCTTCGCGCTGGGGAGCGACCGGCAGGGAATCGTGCACGTGATCGGTCCCGAGCAGGGGCTCACGCAGCCGGGGATGACCATCGTCTGCGGTGACAGCCACACGAGCACGCACGGTGCGTTCGGCGCGCTGGCGTTCGGCATCGGCACGTCGGAGGTGGGGCACGTGCTGGCCACGCAGTGCCTGCTGCAGAACCGCCCGAAGACGATGCAGGTGCGGGTGGACGGGCGGCTGCGGCCGGGGGTGGGCGCCAAGGACATCATCCTGGCGGTGATCGCGAAGATCGGCGTGGGCGGGGGGACGGGGTACGTCTTCGAGTACACGGGCGAGGCGATCCGCGCGCTGTCCATGGAGGAGCGGATGACCGTCTGCAACATGTCGATCGAGGGCGGCGCCCGGGCGGGGCTCATCGCGCCGGACGAGACCACGTTCGAATACCTGGCCGGCCGCCCCTTCGCGCCGCAGGGCCGGGCGTGGGACGACGCGGTCGCGTACTGGCGCACCCTGCCGACGGACGAGGGCGCGGAGTACGACGCCACGGTGACCATCGACGCGGGCGCGCTGGCGCCGATGATCACCTACGGCACCAACCCGGGGATGGGGATGCCGGTGGACGGCCGCGTCCCGGACCCGGCGCAGGTGGACGACGCGGGGCAGCGCGGGACGCTGGAGAAGGCGCTGCAGTACATGGGGCTGCGCCCGGGCGAGCCGCTGCTGGGGCAGCGCGTGGACGTGGTGTTCCTGGGCAGCTGCACCAACTCGCGCATCAGCGACCTGCGCGCGGCGGCAGCGGTGCTGCGCGGGAGGAAGGTGGCGCCGGGGGTGCGGATGCTGGTGGTGCCCGGCTCGCAGCAGGTGAAGGCGCAGGCGGAGGCGGAGGGGCTGGACCGCGTCTTTCGCCAGGCGGGCGCGGAATGGCGCGAGAGCGGCTGCTCCATGTGCATCGCCATGAACGGCGACCAGCTGGCCCCCGGCGAGTACGCGGTGAGCACCAGCAACCGCAACTTCGAGGGGCGGCAGGGCAAGGGCGGGCGCACCTTCCTGGCCTCGCCGCTCACCGCCGCCGCCACCGCGGTGAACGGCGTGATCTCCGACGTGCGCGAGCTGGGGTTCGGGACGGCGGGCGTCTGATCCCGGCACCGGGCACGAGGCCGCCCCGCGCACCGGCCGCGGGTTGAAACCCGCGGC
>DATAAG010000506.1:0-3736 GCA_036260235.1 Longimicrobium sp. | reverse complement strand
CCTCGCCCCACCACCGCGCCTCCCCTGCCGCCTGCCGGGGCCCCTCCCTCGCGGAGAGCGGGGAACGGCAACAGCGTCGCGCTTCGCGCGGACCCCTCACCCCCGGCCCCTCTCCCGCAAACTGCGGGGGAGAGGGGAGTGGATCCGTCGCGATCCCGATGCCTGTCACCCTGCGCCGCAGCGACCATGCATCCCAACGCCGCGCTCATCCACCGCTTCTACGACTCCTTCGCGGCGCGGGACGCCGCGGGGATGAAGGCGTGCTACCACCCGGACGTCGTCTTCCACGATCCCGCGTTCGGCGAGCTGCGGGGCGAGGAGGCGGGCGCGATGTGGGCCATGCTCTGCGGCCGCGCGAAGGACCTGCAGGTCACCTCCAGCGACGTGCACGCGGACGACGCGCGGGGGCGGGCGCGCTGGGAGGCCCGCTACACCTTCGCGCAGACGGGGCGGCCGGTGCTCAACCGCATCGACGCAGAGTTCGAGTTCCGTGACGGGCTCATCGTCCGCCACACGGACCGCTTCGGCTTCTGGAGGTGGGCACGGCAGGCGCTCGGGCCCGCCGGCCTGCTGCTCGGCTGGACGCCGCTGATCCGCAACCGGGTGCGCGCCACCGCCCGCCGCGGCCTGGAGAAGTACATGCGCGAGCACGGCGCGGGCTCTACACCATCCGCCTGACGACACCACGCACGAAATGGTTGTGCGACGGCGCACGTCGGCTTACTCTGAAATACAGAGTGCTCTGCTGTTCAGAACATTTGGAGAACGAAATGGATCCACAGGCGCAGGCACGGGAGGACCTCGCCGTCATCCGCCGGCTGATGGAGGACGGGCACCGGGTGGTGAACACCGCGGGCCCGCACTTCGTCGCGTGGGGGGTGCTGACCAGCGCGGCCCTGATCGCCACCTACGTGCTGGGCGGGCGCGGAGAGACGCGGCCGATCACCTGGGCCTGGATCGCCGCCGTGGGGCTGGGGTGGCTGGCGTCGCTCGCGCTGACGTTAGCGGAGGGACGGCGGGAACGGGTGCGCTCCGCCACCGGGCGCATCCTGGGCGGGCTGTGGACCGGCACAGGCGTCACGCTCATGCTGCTGGGGTTCGCCGGGCCGGCGGGCGGCGGGGTGCGGCCGGATGCCATCACGGCGGTGCTGGCGGCGGTGCTGGGGAGCGGCTTCTTCGCCACCGGGCTGCTGCTGGGGAGCCGCTGGATGCAGGCGGCGGCGTGTGGATGGTGGGGCGGAGCGCTCTTCATGCTCCTGCGGCCCGGCGCGCACGGGCTGCTGGTGACCGCCGGGCTCGTGCTGGTGCTGCAGACGCTGCCGGGGGCCTGGCTGATGCTGCGGGCGCGGCGGGCGGTGGCGGTTGCCTGAGCCGTCGCTGGCGGGATCGCTGGACGAACGGATCCACGCGCGCCTGCGGCTGGGGGTGATGGCGCTGCTGGCGGGGGTGGAAGAGGCGGAGTTCACCCACATCCGCGACAGGCTGGGCGCCACGGACGGCAACCTGGGCTCGCACCTGCGCAAGCTGGAGGACGCCGGCCTGGTCGCGGTGCGCAAGGAGCTGGAGGGGCGCGGCCTGGTCACCCGCTACCGGCTGACGCCGGAGGGGCGCGACGCCTTCCGGACGTACGTCGACCAGCTCGCGGCGCTGCTGGGGCTGGAGGGGCCCGCCCCCGGCTCGCCGACGTCGTAGTCCCACCGCAGGTGCACGGCAGTCTCACGCCAGATCGGGAGAACCACGATGCGCATCCCCATCCTGACCCTTACTCTCCTGCTCGCCGCCGTCCCGGCCGCCGCGCAGGCACCCGCCGCCGCGTCTTCCGGCGCCGCGGAGCAGATGCGGCGGCTGGCCTTCCTGCACGGCACCTGGCGCGGCGAGGGCGTCACGATGATGGGTCCCGGCCAGCAGGAGCGCGCGTCGGTGCTGGAGACGGCGCAGCCAAAGCTGGACGGAACGGTGCTGCTGGTGGAGGGACTGGGCTGGCAGGGTACGGAGGGCGCGGCGGACTACCACGTGGTGCACCAGGCGCTCGGCGTGATGTCGTACGACGCGCGGCGCGGGGGCTGGGCCATGCGCGCCTACCGTGGCGGCGGATGGGTGGACGCCGACGTCACCGTGGGCGACGGCGAGCTGGTGTGGGCGTTCGACCAGCCGGGCGCGGGGCGCATCCGCTACACCATCCGCCTGGACGAGCAGGGCCGCTGGCACGAGGTGGGCGACATGTCTCCCGACGGGCAGCGGTGGCACCGCTTCTTCGAGATGCGCCTGACGCGGGAGCCGTAGGGCGGCGCGCGCGATCACCGGGCGGAACTCCAGACAGCACCAACGGACGCATGGGGATTTTCGACTGGCTGCGGAAGCGTGGGGAGACACCGGCCGCGCCGGAGGAACCCGGGGCCGTGCGGCCCGCCCCTTCTCCAGTTCGGGGCGGGCTGCCGACTCCGCTGTCGGATCTCATGGCGCGCGTGCTGGAGGAGGGGTCGGAGCAGGACTGGGCCGCCTTCCACGAGGCGTTCATGCGCTCTCCGGTGGGCGTCATCGCCAGCCAGGTGGCGGAGAGCGACAGCCAGACGGGTACCGGCCCGCTTCGCACGGGGCTGGCACGCGTGGCCACGCCAGACGGGCGGGTGATGGTGCTGGCCTGCGCGGGCCGCGACGCGTTCGCGCGGAACTTCCACGAGCGCTTCAACCGGGAGATCCTGGGGCGGGAGCTGGCCCGGGTGGTCCTCGCCATCCCCGAATGCGAAGGGATCCTGGTCAACAGCGCTGCCAGTTTCGACTCGCTGGCCATCGGCCGTGACCAGATCCCCGGCCTGCTCGAGCGGTACGCCTGATGTCGGGCGTGGCCCACCTCATCCGGCTGGGCGAGCAGGGCCGCTGACACGAGGTGGGCGACAGGTCGCCCAACGGGCAGCGATGGCACCGCTTCTTCGAGATGCGACTGACGCGCCAGCCGTAGCGGGACCCGCCGGATGGGAAGAGGCCTCACACGGAGTGACCGGAGACTCCGCGTGAGGCCTCTTCTTACTCTGGACCCGCGATCACTCGTTGGCGCAGGCGCAGATGCCGTTGGCGGGGTCCTCGCCCTCCTGCTGGCAGTAGCCGTAGGCGTAGCCATGCCGCTGGCACGCCCGCGTGCAGACGCCGTCGTAGTAGCCGCTGGTGTCGGTCGGGTCGCACCAGGGCAACCGCAGCGCCGAAGCACTGGCTGGCCCCGCGAACGCCTGCGTGGCGCCGAAGCCCAGCGACGCGGCGACGGCGATGCCGAGGAAGACCGCGGCGCAGGGTAGAAAGCGAACGGCTCATGTCCTCCTCCTGGGTGTGATGTGGCTCGCACGGATCCTATCCGGAAAAATGTATCGTATGTAGCGGTCACCCTCCCGGCAACCGGCCAATCCCCTGAACGAGCTTTCCGAAGGTGGAGTCGTTCGACACCACCCCTGCCGCGCCGCAGAAACGCGGCACGGCGTACACCCACCAGGTCCAGACCTGGAATGTCCAGCAGTGCGGGGAGAAGCGTTACTTCAACTGTACGCCCGGCTGCTCGTGGGACACCGCGTGCCCCAACGCCGGCTTCGGCGAGACCGAGAACACCTGCGAACCGCCTGAGCAGCGAACGTCCGCCGAAGACGACGGCAGCCGTGGCCTCTCCCGCGGCTACCCGATGACGATTCGCCCGGACGGGTTCGTGAGATGTCACAGAGCGAGCGGGCCGGGGGGGAGCATCCCCCCGGCC
>DATAAG010000505.1:0-6990 GCA_036260235.1 Longimicrobium sp. | reverse complement strand
GGCCGCCCCCGCTTCATCTGCTGCTCCGGATCTTTCGGCGCGGAACGCGGTCGCCCCCCTCCCCAGCCCTCCCCGACGAACTGCGTGGGGGAGGGAGAAACGGCACGTGGTCGAAGGGACGGCTTTCGGCATCGGCTCCGTTCCATGGGGAGATGGGCATTGTCCCCGCTTCTGCCCCCATCCTACGTTTCCGTGATGTCCATCCCGGAAAGCCTCTACACCTTCGCGCTGAGTGCGGCGCGCCCGCTCCTGCTGCTGGCCGCGCGCGGCGACGGCAAGCTCGCGCGCGGCATCCGCGGCCGCGCGGGGGTGCTGGAGCGGATGGTGGCGTGGGCGCGCGCGCACCGCGACCCCACACGCCCGCTGGTGTGGTTCCACGCCCCCAGCGTGGGCGAGGGGCTGCAGGCGCGGGCGGTGATCGAGGCGTTCCGCGCCCGCCGGCCGGATGCGCAGGTCGCCTACACCTTCTTCTCCCCCTCCGCCGAGCGGTTCGCCGCCACCGTCCGCGCCCACTTCGCCGACTACCTGCCGCTCGACCTGCCGCGCGAGGTGAGGCGCGCGCTGGACGCGCTGCGGCCGTCCGTGATCGCGTTCTCCAAGACCGACGTGTGGCCCGTCCTGACCCGCGAGGCGAAGGCCCGCGGCGTCCCCCTGGCGATGCTCAGCGGCACGCTTCCGGCCTCGTCCAGCCGCCTGCGCGGGCCGGCGCGCGCGCTGCTGGGCCCCGCGTACTGCCGGCTGGACCGCGTGGCCGCCATCTCCGCGGCGGACGCGGAGCGCTTCGGTGCGCTGGGGGTGCCGGCGGAGCGCCGGAGCGTGATGGGCGACGCGCGTTTCGACCAGGTGTGGGCGCGCGCCGCCGCGGCGGATCGCGAGTCCCTCCTGCTGCGCCCGTTCGCCGGGTTCGAGGGCGTCACGCTGGTCGCCGGCTCCACCTGGGCCGCGGACGAGGAGAAGCTCGCTCCCGCCCTCTCGCTCATCCTGGACCAGTGGTCACCGTTTCGTGTGATCCTGGTCCCGCACGAGCCGACCCCGGCGCACCTGGATGCGCTGGAGGCGCGGCTGCGCCAGTATCACATCGTCCGCACCCGCCGCCTTTCGGAGCTCGAGGCCGGCGCAGAGCCGGAGCACGTGGTCATCGTCGACCGCGTGGGCGTGCTGGGCGACCTGTACGCCATCGCCGACATCGCGTACGTCGGGGGTGGATGGGGGACCGCGGGGCTGCATTCCGTGCTGGAGCCGGCGGCGTTCGGCGTCCCCGTCTTCTTCGGACCGCGGCACGCCAACGCCCGCGAGGCCGCCGGGCTGATCGCCGCCGGAGGCGCCTTCGAGCTGGACCCCGCCGACTCCATCGCCGCCCGGCTGATGCCGATGATCCGCGACGACGCCCTCCGCCGCGCCGCCGGCGACGCTGCCCGCCGCTACGTGGAAGCCGGCCTCGGCGCGGCGGAGCGTGGCGCGGAGATCGTCGACCGGTTGATCCCCGCCCCGCTGGATGAGTGAGAGAGGCCCGCGTCAGTCAATGCAGACGCACGGGCTGGTCGGCAGGATGTTCAGGGTCGGCGTACAGGGCTTTGCGCAGGTTATGCCGTGCGTGTGCGCATTCCCGTGTACCGTCCCGGCCTCAGCCGACACCCTGGACGTCGGGAACGAAGCGACCTGCAGGTCTTCCGTGTTCAGCGTGAGCTTTTCCATTGATCCCTCCATGGGTTGCGCGGTCTCCACCGCAATCCACGAGCCCGGCGGAACCCGGCTACCGCGGCAGCAGCGCGATCGCGCGCAGCGGCCCGCCGGAGCCGCCCTCGATCTTCATCGGCAGCGCGACCACCAGGGCGCCGCGGGGAGGGAGCTGGTCCAGGTTGGCGAGGTTCTCCAGCCCCGGCACGTTCGCCTCGGCCGCGACGCGGTGGACGCGGAAGTCGCTGGACTGGCCGTAGTCGATGGAGGCGGCGTCCACCCCCAGCGCGGCCACGCCGCGCTCCCGCACCAGCAGCCGCGCCGCCTCTTCGCCGTAGCTGGGAAAGTGCAGCCGCGACGCGTCGCCGGGCGTGTCGTCGCCGAAGTAGCGCCTGCGGTCCGGCCAGAAGGCGCTCCAGCCGGTGTTCAGCAGCACGATCGTCCCCGCCGCGATGCGCCCGTGCCGCCGCTCCCACGCCAGCACGTCGTCCACCGTGAGCCGGTAGTCCGGGTCGGACGCCGTGCGGCCGCGCACGTCGATCACCACCGCCGGCGCCACCAGCCGCTCCAGCGGCACCTGGTCCGCCGTCTGCCGCCCCTCGAAGAAGTGGATGGGCGCGTCCAGGTGCGTCCCCCCGTGCTCCGGCGCGCAGAACGCATTGGACGAGTAGAAATAGCCGCCCGGCGTCTGCCCGAAGCTCTGCCGCTCCAGCGTGAAGCCGCTGGTCGCGGTGGGCCAGTACAGCGTCCGCTCGCTGAACGCGTGCGTCAGGTCCACCGCCCGGTGTCCCGCCAGCGGAATCCCGCCGGCCCCGTGCGCGCAGGCGGCAAGGGTGGAGCAGAGGATGAGCAGGGGAGCGTTCCGCATGATGGCCTCCGGGCGCGTCGGGGTTCGATCGGTTCCCCAGTGATGCGTCGATGCAGACCGTCCGGCAAGGGCTCAGCGCCTTTGTCCGCGAAGGCGAACGGCGCGTAGTCGTTGCGGCGACTTCCGTCGCTGTCCCTGCTGGATGCATTGGCCGGCCGGCTCCGGGGTGGAGCCGGCCGGCGGTGCTTCCCGGCGAGTGCCGGCGGTCAGCACGCGCAGGGGCCGGTGACCCTCGGATCGGTGGTGTTCGGACACCAGATGCCGCACGTCCACTGTCCGACGGTGGCGGCGGCACCGTACACCGTCCCGGCCGCCTGCTCCACCTGGGTGGTCTGGAACGAGCTCACCTGCAGGTCATCCGCGTTCAGCGTCAGCTTCTTCATCCAGGGCTCCTGGGCACAGGGAAGGATCAGAATCGCGCATCACATCGCACGTGCTACGCAATCTACGGCAAACATCCGCCATCGAGTAGGCGTCTATCCCGTCCGATCGAGCAACCCTCACGGCCAGCATCACGCCGGACCCTCATCACTCCATCACTCCATCACTCCATCACTCCATCACTCCATCACTCCATCACCCCCGCCGCCGCGCGTGCCTCCGCCAGGGACTCGCGCCCGGGCGCCCACTCGGGGTGCAGCCGCACGTTCGCCTCGAAGACGCGCACGGCATCCGGCAGCCGATCCTCCAGCTTCCACAGCTGGTACGCCAGTTCGTTCAGCGCCCGTGGACGCAGGGTGGCGCCGGGCGTCCGCTCCAGCCACGCCAGCGCCGCGTCCAGCCCCTCCGCCTCCAGCCGCCGCACCAGCTCCGCCTCCGGCTCCAGCGCCGCCGCCACCTCCGCCCGCATCGCGTGCAGCGAGTCGGCGGGAAGCCAGCGGCCGCCCGCCATCACCCCCGCGATCAGCGCCGCGTTCGCCACGTCGTCCAGCGGGTTGCCCAGCACCAGCAGCAGCTCCGCCGGCGCGCCCACGGCCACCGTCCCCGCCCCGTCCGTCCTGCCCAGGAACGCGGCGGGCGCCGCCGTCGCCGCGCGGAGCGCCTGGTACGGCGTGAGCCCCGCGCGCACCAGCTGCGCCAGCTCGTCGTGCACGGACGCGCCCGGCAGCACGAAGTTGTTCCCCGCGTCCGTCCCCAGCAGCACCGGCACGGCGGCGTCCGCCATCCGCCGCACCAGCGTGCGCTGGAATCCCAGCAGGCGGCGCTGCGTGGGCACGGGCGTGCTGGAACGCAGGTAGCGGTTGCGCCCCGCCGCCCACGGCCGCCGCTCCACCGCCGGCGTGTGACGGAGGTCCATCGACAGCAGCCCGTCCAGGTCCACGCGCTGCCGCGAGATCAGGTCGTAGTTGGTCAGCGTGGTGATCAGCGCGATCCCGCCCTCCCGCATCCCCGCGACGATGCTGTCCACCTGCGCCTGCGACTCGATCGGCGAGTAGAGGAACTCCTCCGCGTGCGCCACCGCCGCGGGCCGCGCCGCCAGCAGGTCGCGCCACCCCAGGTTGCGCGGGATGTGCCCCAGCGCGCGCATCCCCCGCGCCCGCGCCTCCGCCGCCAGCGCCGCGTACGCCTCCGGGGAGACGTCGTCGTAGACCTTGATGCAGCGGAATCCATCCTCCGCGTACGCCGACACCCTCCGCCGCGCCTCCTCGGCCGTTTGCAACCCGCTCACCGGTCCCGCGCACGCCTCGATGCGTGGTCCGGGCGCGTCCATCCTCCAGTCCAGCACCTCGTCGAAGGCGTTCAGGTACTGCACCGTGGTCACGCCCCGGGAGAGATAGACCGGGTGGAGGAGGGGATCCACCGGGTGCGCGTGCATGTCCGCCAGCCCCGGCATCAGGTACGCGCCGCCGCCGGAGACGCGGAGCGCGTCGTCCGGCACCGCCACGCTGTCCCGGTGGCCGATCGCGGCGATGCGCCCGTCGCGCACCAGCACCGTGCGCCGGGGCAGCACCCGTTCGTCCTGCATGGTCACCACGTTCACGTCCGCGAACGCCGTCGCGGACTGGCCCCGGGCTGTGGCGGAAAAGAGCAAAGCGGCGATCGCCGCCATCCGGCAGATGGGCATGGTCCAGCGCTTTCGTTGGAATGGATGAGAAGCCGTTGTCTTCCTGACTGCGGTCCTGAATGGGTCCGGAGTGTTATCCTGCACGTACGCTGGTTTTCGGAGTGTGCGGGGGCAGGCACCCTGCGCTACGCCGCCAGATCCTTCGGTCGCGCGCAACCGTCCACGCGTGACGATGGCCCGGGGCGGCGCTCCCTCGGGATCACAGCAGGGGCGAGGACGGCGACTCCGGATCCGCAGATCCCTGCCTGTATCCAACCTCTCCCCAGGGGTTTGGGGGAGGTGCGAGCCTCAGCGAGCGGGGGGGCGCGGCTCCGTCCCGTCAGTGGATCGGGCGCAGGCGCACCGTGGCGCCGTTGACGGTGATCGACATCTCCCCCGTCGCGGGGTCCAGCGACACGCCAGACGGATCGGCACCGCTCAGGATCACGCGTACGCCACCTACCTGCCCCGCCCAGCTCACCGCCGGCGGCGCCACGGCGGCCGTGCGGCGCCCGGCGACCATCTCCACCTCCCTCGTCCGCCCCTCACGCTGGATGCGCAGGGTGATGCGCTCTCCCGGCCGCACCGCCCCGAGCGCCCGCCCGCCCTCGCGCGAGACGATGGGAAAGCCCTGCACGTGCGTCAGCCTGTCGCCCTCGCGCAGGCCGGCCCGGGCAGCGGGGCTGCCTGGCTGCACCGCGTACAGGATCGGGTCGCCCCGGGACTCCCAGTACGGCGCCGCGTCCCCCGCCTCGCGCGCCCAGCCGCAGTGGTTGCACGCCAGCCCAAACCCCAGCCACCCCTCCGGCCGCAGGTCCGGCACGTCCGGCACCGGCACCGGGCCGGAAGCGGGCTCTCCCGCGTCCGCCGGCGGCGTGGGTGTCTCCTGGCCGGGAGCCGGCGGCGCAACGCCCGTCAGCATCGTGCCTCCCACCACCACCGCTGGTGCGTACGACCCGATAGCGCGGCGGTCGTCGGGACAGATGGCCGCCGCGCGCAGCGTGACCTCGATTCGCCGTTCCTCCCGCTCCACCGTCAGCCGGATGGATTCGCCCGGCCGCAGCGCCCACAGCCGCCGCGCCCCGTCGCCGGAGGTGACCGGCGCGCCGTCCGCCTCCACGACCACGTCGCCGGCGCGCAGCACCCCCTCCGCGGGCCCGCCCGGCTCCACCTCGTCCACCAGGATGGCCGAGCGGAAGCGCCAGGGCCGGGCGTCGGAGGGCGCGGCGTTCACCGTGCAGTCGCAGGCGATGCGCACCCCCAGGTGTGCGCGCACGGCGTCCGCGGCGCACTCGCCCTGCGCCCCCGGCGCGGACGACGCGGAGAGCGCGAGCAGCGCCGCGCAGAGGGGGGTGAGCCGGGGGATCGGCATCCTCATCGTCCCTCCCTCAGAACCAGGTGACGCGGTACAGCACCGCCCCCGCACGGGCAGCCGCCACGTGCTCCGGCGCCGGCGCCTCCTCCCGCGCCCGCGCCACGCCGAAGCCCACCCCCGTCCCCGCGACGAACAGCGCCAGCGACGCCGCCACCGCCGTCACCAGCCGCGGGCGGATGCGGCGCGTCCAGGGCGAGAGGGGGATCACGGCGGGGTCCGGCGACGCGAGCCCCTGCTCAATGCCCGTCCAGATCTCGTCCGCCGGCATGGGCGGCGGCGGGCGGTAGCCGGCCAGGGCGCGGCGCACCTCGTCGGGCGCGCGGTCGTCGTCGTGCGTCATCGGGCATCCTCCGGGGCCAGGTCCGCCAGCGTCTGGCGCAGCAGCGCGCGGGCGCGGGAAAGGCGCGCGCGGGACGAGCTGGGCGCAATGCCCAGTGCCTCCGCGATCTCCTCGTGCGTGTACTCCTCCACGTCGTGCATCAGCAGGACGACGCGCAGCTTCTCACCCAGCGCGTCCACCGCCGCGTTCACCCGCCGCTGCACGAACGGCTCATCCGTGCGCGCGTCCGCCGCCTCCGCCGCGGGGTAGCGCGCCAGCGTCAGCTCGCGACGCCGCTGCGTACGCCGCTGGTCGCGCAGCAGGTTGAAGGCGATGCGGCACAGCCATCCCCGCAGCGTTCCCGTTCCCCCGTAGCGCCCTATCTTGCGAAAGGCCGCCAGGAAGGTCTCCTGCGTGACGTCCTGCGCCACGTCGTAGTCGCCGCACAGCCGGTAGACCAGCGACCACACGCGCGGCCCTTCGCGCTCGAAGAGCGCGCGCCGTGCGTCGGGGTCGTCGCCCCGCAGACGGGGCACCAGCGGATCGGCGGCAGCGTGCAACGGTCACCTTGCCCAGGATTTCGTTCGTGCTCGCCCTGACGACGGCACGACCTGCAGAAAGCGTTGCATCGGGGGACGAGTGCGTGAGTGCGTGAGTGCGTGAGTGCGTGAGTGCGTGAGTGCGTGAGTGCGTGAGTGCGTGAGTGC
>DATAAG010000504.1:0-2151 GCA_036260235.1 Longimicrobium sp. | reverse complement strand
GCCGGCCCTCGCGCGGGCCGAGCGCGTCTGCCAGTCGCCGGACTGCCCGATCGTGCAGAACGTCCATTCGGCGAAGGGGACGGTCTCGAGCATCGGCATCCTCGATACGCGCCTTCACCTGTATATCTATGTGCCGCGCGCGTGGAAAGGCGGAAGGGAGATCGGCAGCCGGCCGGTGATCGGCGCGGTGCCCAGCAGCGCCCGCGCTGCGGCGTGCTGGCTGGCATCCACCCCGCCCCAGGCCAGCAGGTAGGCGGGGACGTCGGAAAACGCCGCCAGCAGGTACGGACTCCCGAACGAGACGGCGATCACCGGCCTGCCCTCCCTCGCCAGCCCCTGCACGAACGCGGGGAGCAGCCCGCGCGCCGAGATCGATCCCGATCCCTCCAGCGGCGACACGAACGCGGCCACGATCACCGCGTCGGCCGCCTCCGCGCGCGCACGGAGCGCCGCGAGCTCCGCCTCCGTCGTCCGCGCATCCACCCGCACCGCCTCCACCGCGCGCCCCGGCGACGACAGCGCCTCCGCGAAGGCGCGGCCCGCGGCGGGGTCGTTCGCCTCGGCGTAGGTGATCACCAGCACGTCCTGCACCGATTCAGCCAGCGGCACCAGCCCCCGCGCGTCGCGCGCCAGCGTGAGGGAGCGCTCCGCGATCTCCCGCGCCAGCTCCGCGTGCGCCCGGGTCCCCACCGCGCGGTTCACCGAGTCTAGCGGCACGAAGCGCGAGCGGTGCAGCCCCACGCGCGCCTTGTCCGCCAGGATGCGGCGCACGGACTGGTCGATGCGCGCCTCCGGCAGCCGCCCGGAGCGCACCGCGTCCACCACCGCGTCGATGGCGGCCGTCACGTCGCGCGGCATCAACAGCACGTCCGCGCCCGCCTCCACCGCCAGCACCGCCGCCTCCGCGTCGCCGTAGCGGGTGACCACGCCGCCCATGTCCAGCGCGTCGGTGTAGAGCACGCCCCGGAACCCCATCTCCTCGCGCAGCACGCCCGTCAGAAAGTACGGCGATAGCGTGGCGGGGGGCGCGTCGGCGCCCAGCACCCGCACGGCGGCGATGTGCGCGGTCATGATGCCGTCCACCCCCTCGTCCACGGCGGCGCGGAAGGGCGCCATCTCCACCGCGTCCAGCCGCGCGCGGTCGCCCTGGATGGCGGGGAGCCCCAGGTGCGAGTCCGTCTCCGTGTCGCCGTGCCCGGGAAAGTGCTTGGCCGTCGCCAGCAGCCCGCCGGCATGGGCGCCGCGCACGTACGCCCGGCCCAGGCGCCCCACCAGCGCCGGGTCCTCGCCGAAGGAGCGGGTGTTGATGATGGGGTTCAGCGGGTTGGAGTTCACGTCCAGCACCGGCCCGAAGGTCACGTGCACCCCCACCGCCCGCGCTTCCGCCGCCGTCGCCCGCCCCAGCGCCTCCGCCAGCGAGTCGCTCCCCGCCGCCCCCAGCGCCATCAGCGGCGGAAAGGCGGTGCCGCCGCCCTGGGGAAGGAGGTGCGGAAAGGACCAGATGCCGGACATGCGCATCCCCGGCCCGTTCTCCATGTCCGACGCCACCAGCAGCGGCACGTTCGCCAGCGCCTGCAGCGCGTTCGTCTTGGCCGCATAGCTGTGCGGCAGCCCCACGGAGATCACCACGCCGCCAACGCCCTCGTCGCGCACCCAGGCGGCCACCCGCTGGAACTCGTCCGAATCCAGCGCCACGTAGTCGCCGGCCACCCAGGGCATCACCATCTGCCCCACCTTCTGCCGCAGCGAGAGCCCCGCCAGCGTCCGCTCCACCCACGCCTCCCCGTCCTCCCGCGCGGCGAACGCCATCGGCGCGGCGGAGGGAGACGGGAGCGCGTAGTCCGGCCGCGGCATCGGCCCGCAGGCGGCGAGCAGCAGGATGGGGAAGTAGCGCGGGCGCGGGCGGAGCCTGTCAAGGTGAATGAGACAGTCGACGGCCATAATTAGCGAGCGGCCTCCTGTGTGCTGGGTCGGTTGATCCAGGCGCCGGTCGGAAGCGCGGGCGGAGCTGGCACGCCCCGCACGAAGCGTTCGGGGTTGGTGGCGTAGGCGGCTGAAAGCACGCGCGCACGCTCGGCGTGGAGGGCGCCTGCACGCCCGTAGTGCACGGCGGCGGGCGTCATCAGCCCGATGCCGGAGTGGCGGTGCGCG
>DATAAG010000503.1:0-14295 GCA_036260235.1 Longimicrobium sp. | reverse complement strand
CCACTCACGCACTCACGCACTCACGCACTCACGCACTCACGCACTCATGAAGCTGGGCGTCGTCGGCACGTTCGTCTGGGACACCATCTGGACCCTGGCCGACGTGCAGGCGGGGCGGCCGTTCGAGACGTGGGGCGGGCTGGCGTACTCGCTGGCCGCGGCGGCGGCGGCGCGGCCGGAGGGGTGGGAGATCGTCCCCATCGTGAAGGTAGGAAGCGACCTGGCGGACGAGGCGCACCGGTTCATGGCGGGGCTGCCGGGCGTCTCCGCCGGTCCGGGCGTGCTGCCGGTGCCGGAGCCGAACAACCGCGTGGAGCTGCGCTACACCGACGACGTGCGTCGCGGCGAACGGCTGACCGGCGGCGTGAACGCGTGGACCTGGGACGAGCTGGCGCCGCGGCTGGAGGGGATCGACGCGCTGTACGTCAACTTCTTCTCCGGCTTCGAGATGGGGCTGGAGACGGCGGAACGGCTGCGTGCGTCGTTCCACGGGCCGCTGTACGCCGACCTGCACTCGCTCTTCCTGGGCTGTCCCGGCGCGGGCGTCCGGCAGATGCGCAGCCTGCCGGAGTGGGAGCGCTGGGCCGCCTGCTTCCACGCCGTCCAGCTGAACGACGACGAGCTGACGATGCTCGCCGGCGCATCCGCCGATCCCGTCCCCGCGCGCGCGGAGCGCCTGCTGGCGCACGGGCCCGGCCTCGCGCTGGTGACGCAGGGCGGGTTGGGCGCATCGTACGTGGTGCGCGACGGCTTTCCCGCCGATCCGCGGGAGTGGAGCGGATGGAGCGGAGGGGGCGGCGCCGTGCGGGCGGGCTCCCTCCTCCCCGAGCAGGGCCACCGCCCTGGCGATCCCACCGGGGCGGGGGACGTGTGGGGCGTCACGTTCTTCGCCTCGCTGCTCGCCGCGATGCCGCTGGAAGACGCCATCCGCCGCGCCCACCGCCTCGCCGGCTGCAAGATGGGCGTCCGCGGCGCTACCGGATTGTACGAGCACCTCGCCGCCTGTGCGGACGCTCGGGGACCGTAGGAAATCCTCTAGACATGTCCATCCAATCGCTCGGAGGGGAACTACCCTTCCGACGAGTTCCGGACCTGGACGAAGAGGAGGTTTTCATGCCGTCGGAGAGCGAACGCCGGTTCCTGGACGAAGTGGGGGCGGACCTGTCGGCTGAGGAACGCGCAGCACTGCCGCGCATTCCCATCGCGTGCCTGGTGCGCTGCGCCGTCCGCTTCGTGTCGTGCGGGCCCACGAGGCGCGAGTGCCAGGAGGAGTTCATCGAGTGCATCCTCCGCTGCTTCGGCGTGGGCCGCGGCGACGGCGATGGCGGTGAGGGCGGTGGCGCTGGCGGCGCGGAAGCCGGCGGAGCGGGCGGGGGCGGCACGACCTGATCGGTCCCTGGCCACATCGCGAAATCGCCCCCCCGCGGACCAGCCGTGAGGGGGCGATCTGCATCCGGCCGATGCGCCTCAGTTGAGGCCCATCTGCATGGTCAGGGTGATGCGGCCGCGGTTGAAGCTGGCGGAGGCGGTGGAGCCCGGCGTACGGCCCCGCCAGATCCACGACTCGGACACGTTCCCCATAATGTCCGTGAAGCCGTTGTACATCCCCGGCCCGCCCATGATCTCCACCGCCTGCTCGTACGTCATCCCCTCCTGCAGCCGCTGGAACTGCGCCAGGGTGACGGGCGGCTGCTGCGTCTCCGGCCGCAGCCCCATCTGCATGGTGAGGATGGCGCGGTTGTCCATGAAGGTGACGCCGATGCTGGTGATCGGTCCCTCTTCCCACATGAACGTGCTGGAGCTGGTGCTGCCGCCGGCCACCGCGGCCGCCTGCCGCCCCTCCTTGCCGATGATGGCCACCACGTCGGCGTACGACATGCCGGGGCGGATGGCACGGAACGCCCGCTCCGTCACGCCCAGGTTGCGCGCGGCGGCCGCGGGCTGCTGCTGGGCCGGCTGGGCGGCCGCGGCCTGCGCGGGCGCCTGCTGGGCCGGCTGAGTCTGCTGCGCCTGCCGCCGGACCGACCAGTCCTGGAAGTACGGGGTGCCCATCATGTAGCCCACCTGGCCGGTGGCGGGCTGTACCCACACCCGCGCGCGCACGCCCGTCCCCGGCTCCACCCAGGTGTAGCTCCCCTGCGCGCGCCCGGCCCGCACGGCGGGGCAGAAGTCCTCGCCGCTGGCCTCGCGCTTCTCGCCGGTGGGCTCCACGCCGCGGAAGCTGGCGCGCATCGCCCGCACCAGGCCGTCGAACACGCGCTCGCAGGTGCCCGCGTCCAGGTCCGGGAGCGACACGGCGTACAGGCCGATCAGGCCACGCGTGTCGTCCACGTAGACCGTCCAGTTCATCTGCTGCCAGGGCTTGTAGGCGATCATGCTGATCGTGCCCTCGCGGCTCTCCGCGGACGGCTCCTCGCGCCAGAAGGTGTTCACCTGCTCCTTCGTGGCCCCCCAGTGGATGCCGCCGTCGAAGCCGGGGACGGCGCTGTTGTCCTGCGCGGCGAGCGGGGCCGCCGACAGCATGGCGACGGCGGAAAGCAGGACGGCGTTGGGTCTGGTCATCGGGATGGCAAGGCGGGTGGAACGTGCGCCACGCCCGTGTGGGTGCGCGGGTGATGGCGAACAGGCAAACGCTTGGAGGCCAAGATGATACAGAAAAACGGCATCCCGGGCAATCCCGGACCGGTGGACCGCCATGGCCGGCCTCGCACCCGGGCGGCTGAAGCCGCGGCTACGACTGCGGAAAGCCCCGCAAACTGCGCGGGGCTTCAACTGCAGCGGGCCGTCAGGGCTGCGCACGGAGGATGATGCCAGTGTGGGGCACCACCCAACCCCGTTCACCCGTTCACCCCATCACCCCATCACCCCATCACCCGCCCCATCACCCACCCCCCGCATCCTTTCTCCCCCGCCCTCCGCGTGCTAAGTTGCCCCCGCATGCACCCGCCCCCGGTTCGCGCACCATGACCCGCGTAGTCGCCGTACCTCCCACGCTGGATTCCGACGCGTTCGACTCGCTGATCGCCGAGGCGGCGCAGGCGGAGGGCGAGCGCGTGCTCTTCGACGCGCGGCACGTGCGCTTCGCGGACCCGTACGGCATGGTGGGGCTGCTGGCGCTGGGCGCGCACCACACCCGCGAGGGGGTGCCGCCCATCCTGCAGTTTCCGCAGTCGTCGGACGTGGCGGGGTACTTTACGCGGATGGGCTTTCCGGCGGCGGCGGAGGGGGTGTTCGAGATGCACGACGCGCCCCGCCCCCGCGCCGCGGACACCTCCAGCGCGCTGCTCCCCATCACCGTCATCGGGAGCCACGACGACGTGCACGGCGTCATCGAGGCGCTGAACGAGCAGCGGATCAGCGACCTGCTCTCGGAGCAGCTGGGCTATTCGAAGGCGGACGCGATGGCGTTCAGCATGCTGCTCTCCGAGGTGTCGCAGAACATCATCGAGCACGCGGACGCGCCCGGCTGGGTGGGGATCCAGACGTACCGCCGCTGGCGCCGCATCGACAAGCGCGTGGTGGTGATCGCCGTCACGGACCTGGGCGTGGGCTTTCGCGGATCGCTGGAGCGCGAGCACGCCGCCCGCTTCGGCGACCGCTGGGGGGACGCGACGGCGCTGGAGGCGGCGTTCATCCACGGCGTCACGCGCTTTCGCGACCCCGGCCGGGGGCAGGGGCTCAAGCAGATCCGCCGGCGCGTGGGGCGGTGGGGGGGCAAGATCGCCATCCGCAGCGGCACCGCGCGCATCAGCGACGTGCCGGACTGGGACGACAGCGAGCCGATGACGACCGAGCTGGCCCCGTTTCCCGGCGCGCAGATCCTGATCGTGCTCCCCGCGCGCACCCCGGCGCCGGCTCCCGAGCCGTCCGCCCGGCCCGCCGCCGCGCGCCGCGGCATCCGCCGCTGACCCACAGTGCGTGAGTGCGTTAGTGCGGGAGTATCTCGCGCCGACGCATCGACGCACCAACGCACCAACGCACTAACGCACTAACGCACTAACGCACTGAGACGACATGCCGACCGTCACCTTCCAGACCAACAAGGGCTCCTTCACCGCGGAGCTCTACCCCAACGAGGCGCCGGGGACCGTCGCCAACTTCACGAAGCTGGTGAACGAGGGCTTCTACGACGGCATCATCTTCCACCGCGTGATCCCCAACTTCGTGGTGCAGGGCGGCGACCCCATCACCAAGGAGCCGGCGGGGCTCAACAACCCGCGCGTGGGGTCGGGCGGCCCCGGGTACCAGATCAAGTGCGAGACGCAGGGGAACCCGCACCGGCACGAGGTGGGGGCGCTGTCGATGGCGCACGCCGGGCGCGACACCGGCGGCAGCCAGTTCTTCATCGTGCTCAGCGAGCAGGCCACCACGCACCTGAACGGCGTGCACACCGTCTTCGGCAAGGTGACGGAAGGGCTGGACGTGGTCTTCAAGCTCGCCCGGGGCGACAGGATGGAGAAGGTGACGGTGAACGAGGGCGCCGCGGCCTGACGCCATGCTGCACGGGCGCAGGGTCTCGCCGCTGCCCATTGACCTGGGCGGCGTGCACCGCCGCTCGGTGACCTCGCTCTTCAGCAACCTGGTGACCCGCCCCACCGGGCGGGCCATCCGCACCGGCGTGGAGAGCCAGATCGCCGAGATGGAGGGGGAGCCGCAGGTCACCCTCTCCATCCTGGACTTTTCCCAGGTGCGGGTGCTGGACTACTCGTGCGCCGACGAGATCGTCGCCAAGCTGCTGCTGCGCTACCTGGGCGACGAGCGGCCCGCGGAGGCGTTCTTCATCGTCCGCAACGTGCAGGAGCACCACGTGGAGCCGATCGAGGCGGTGCTGGAGCGGCACGAGCTGCTGCTGGTGGCCGTGCGCGACGACGGCGCCGCGGAACTGCTGGGCACGGACGATCCCGCCCAGCGCGCGGTGTGGCAGGCGCTGGTGCGCCGCGGCCGCACCTCGCGCGCGGAGCTGGCGGAGGACACGGGGCTGGCCCGCGAGGCGGTGACGGCGGTGCTGGCCCACTTCTATCTCAAGCGGGTGGCGGCGGTGCACGTGGACGGCACGGTGTCGCCGCTTTCCGCGTTCCTGCAGGAGTAGACGGGGATGGACGAATCGTTCGACGGCCTTTCCACCCGCGCCGTGCACGCGGGCAGCGCCGCCCGCCGCGGCGGCGCGCCGGTGGTGACGCCCATCTATCCGAGCACGACGTTCTACAGCGAGCCCGCCGGCGCGGGCGAGCTGCTGTACACGCGCTACGGCAACGGCCCCAACCACGTGCTGGTGGAGCGTCGCATCGCCGCGCTGGAGGGGGCGGAGGACGCGCTCGTCGTCGCCAGCGGGATGGCGGCGATGGCGATGGCGCTCCTTTCCGTGCTGCAGGCCGGCGACCACGTGGTGGCGACGGACGCCATCTACGGCGGCACGCGGACGCTGCTGACCACCGAGCTGTCGCGGCTGGGGATCGAGACGACGTTCGTCGACTTCTTCTCCGCGGACTGGCAGCGCGCGCTGCGGCCCACCACCCGCGTGGTGCTGGGCGAGACGCCGTCCAACCCGCTGCTGCGCGTGCTGGACCTGCGGGCGATCGCGGAGGCGGCGCACGCGCACGGCGCGGTGGTGATCGTGGACGCCACCTTCGGCTCGGCGATGAACTTCCGCGCGCTGGAGCACGGCGCCGACATCGTGCACCACAGCGCCACCAAGTACCTGGGCGGCCACAGCGACGTGACGGCGGGCGTGCTGGCCGGCAGCCGCGCGCGCATCGCCGAGGCGCGCGCGCGGGCGCGGGTGTGGGGGCCGGTGCTGGACCCGCACGGCGTGTGGCTGCTGGAGCGGGGGATCAAGACGCTCTCCGTGCGGATGGAGCGGCATAACCGCAACGGGATGGAGCTGGCGCGCTGGGCGGAGGGGCGGCCGGAGATCGCGCGCGTCTTCTATCCCGGGCTCCCCTCCCACCCGGACCACGAGGTGGCGCGGCGGGTGCTGGACGGGTTCGGGGGGATGCTGGGGATCGAGCTGCGGGGCGGGGGTCCGGCGGCGGACCGCTTCGTCCGCGCGCTGCGGCTGGCCAAGCTGGCGCCCAGCCTGGGCGGGGTGGAGACGCTGGTGAGCGAGCCGCGCTACACCTCGCACGCGGGGATGACGCCGGAGGCGCGCGCCGCCAACGGCATCCGCGACGGCTTCATCCGCATCTCCCTGGGCATCGAAGACGCCGCCGACCTGATCGCCGACTTCGACCAGGCCCTCCGCGCCATCGGCGGCGCCGGCGACGAAGCACGCGAAGCGGCGGACTGATCGAGCTGCACCCGGGATGAAAGATCGGAAACCCTCCTCCGCGCGCGGGGAGGGTTCTGGGTGATTGGGGCGGGCCTTCGTCCCGGGCGGGTAAACCCGCGGCTACCACTGCGGAAAGCCCCGCAGACTGCGCGGGGCTTCGAGTGCCTGAGCGGCAACGAGTTGTCGTCCTGAGAGGGTGTTTAAGAATCTCGGTTCCTGATTGAAGCGCCTTGATTTCCTGAGGGAGCGCACACCTGGAACCGTAAGGTAGCCAACCGTTTGCGCGCGACCGAAGGATCTCGTCTCGACCATTTCGGGGCTGGCCTCACGGCACTGACCCAGCCCCCCCGGTGCTGTCGGCGAGATCCTTCAGTCGGCGCCAAAGTCTTCGTAGCAGCAGGTTCGGAGCGGCGTCTCCCTCAGCCTCAGGAAAACAAGCAGGGAGATTCTTAAACACACTCTAAGGGAGGCGCCGCGCCGATCCATGCGTCTGGCATGATCCATGGCGCCGACCGAAGGATCTACTCTCCTACCTGGTGGCCCGCCGCAGGGCGCGAATCCCGCCCGCGCCGTGTCCGCGAAGGCGGACAGCGCGTCGTCGCTGCGGCGATTTCTTCATTCGCTGGGCGCGGGCTCCGCATCCTGACTACGGCTCCACCGTCACGAAGCGGCTGCTCATCCATCCCAGCCGGTCCATCGTGACCCGGTGCTGCGGGTCCTCCCGGACCTGGGCGTCGCGCGGGGGCGTGCGGCCGTCCATCCGCACGAACCACCAGACGCGGCCGGTGGAATCCGTCCGCTCCGCGATCGCCGTTCCCCGGGCGCCACGGCCGTACTCCGCCATCACGTTCCCGCGCTCGTCCCACTCGAACCACTCCGGGAGCTCCCCCGCCGGCCGATCCTGGATGCGCGGGGCCGAGCGCAGCAGGTAGCGGTCGTTCGCCACCGTGAACCGCCGCGGCGCATCCATGAACCGCGTGGGGATCTCCATCTCCGCGCGGCCCAGCACGCTGCGGTACTCCTCGAACCGCACCCGTTCGCCGTCGCGGACCGGGCGGAAGTAGCGGATGCGCCACTCCGGGTCCGAGCAGCACCCGTAGTGCACCAGCCGGAACGAGACGGGTTCCCCCGCCGGGCGCCGCCAGACCCGCTGGATGGACCCGTGCTCGTCCATCACCTCCACGGCTCGGCCGCCGATCACCTGGTACAGCTTGACGTGCGAGCCCTCCAGCGCGCCGAAGCCGTTCTCGTTGCGGATGAACCAGGGGCCGGTGTAGATCACGTCCGCCGCGCCGTCGCCGCTGAAGTCCACGAAGTGGAAGTCCGCCGCGCGCTCGCCGTTGGGATCGTACCCGTCCGCCGGGTCGAGCTCCACGATGCTGTCGGCGCGGATGGGGCGGATCCCCAGTTGCCGCAGGCGCGCCTCGCGGTCGGCGGGCGGCTGCGTCTCCCACTCCGCCCAGCGCAGCGAGTCCAGGCTCAGGAAGAGCCGCGGATCGCCCCAGTCCGGCAGATCCGCCTCCTGCTGCGCCGCTGCTTGACGATCGGGTGCGAGCGAGGCGGCGGGGACGGCGTCGGCCTTCGCGGGCGCGTCGTCCGCGGGGGCGGAGCAGGCGGCCAGCAGGGCGAGGGCGCAGGGGACCAGCCGGCCCGCGGTCAGGGTGATCTTCATCGGGGGTCCCAGAGAACGGTGCGGTCCAGGGCGGCCAGCGAGGGGCGGCCGCAGAGCGCCATCGCCATCTCCAGCTCCTGTCTGAGGATCTCCACCACGCGGGCCACGCCCGCGGCGCCGCCCGCGGCCAGGCCGTACAGGTACGGCCGGCCGATGAGCACGGCCCGCGCGCCCAGCGCCAGCGCCTTGACCACGTCGGTGCCGCGGCGGATGCCGCCGTCCACCAGCAGAGGGACGCGACCGGCGACCGCCGCCGCCACCTCCGGCAGCGCCTCGATGGCCGCGGGCACCGTGTCCAGGTTGCGCCCGCCGTGGTTGGAGACGATGACTCCCGCCACGCCCGACTGCACCGCCCGCTCCGCGTCCTCACCGGTCAGGATCCCCTTGAGCAGGAGGGGCACCCGCGCGGTGCCGCGCAGCCATTCCACGTCCCGCCAGGTGACCACCACCCGCTCGGCGGACATGATCTGCCGCCGGCCGCTGTTCACGTCGTGCAGGTGGGGTGTCCGCACGCCGGGCGGAAGGGCGAACCGCGCCCTGCGCTGGCGGTCGCGGATGCCGAGCACGGGCGTGTCCACCGTCAGGCAGAGCGCGCGGCACCCCGCGTCCTCCACACGCCGCACCAGCTCCTGCGTGAACCCGCGGTCCGACTGCACGTAAAGCTGGAACCAGAGCGGCGCCGACGCGGCCCCGGCGATCTCCTCGATGGCCGTCGTGGAGTTGGTGCTGACGACCCACGCCGCCTCCGCGGCACCCGCCCCGCGCGCCGTCGCCAGCTCGCCTTCGGGGTGCAGGACGCGGTGGTACGCCGTCGGGGCGAGCAGGATGGGGTGCGGCAGCGTCTCCGCCAGGAGCGTGACCCGCGTGTCCAGCCGCGACACCTCTTCCAGCACGCGGGGGCGGAGCCTGATGCGGTCGTACGCCTCGCGGTTCCACCGCAGCGTCACCTCGTCCGCCGCGCCGCTGGCGATGAACTCGTACGCCATGGCGGGGAGGCACGCCCGCGCCGCTTCCTCCACGTCCGCCAGGCTCACCGCGTCGGTGAGGGCAGCCGCCTCGCCGGCGCGGACCTGCGCCCGGGACGGATCGGCGGCGAGCGGGGCTTCGGCCGCGAGGGCGGTGGAGAGCGGCGCGTCGGGTCCCGTCACGTCCATCGTGGGCAGGGCGTTGGCGTACCGCGGGCGCCGGGGACGGCACACGGCCGCCGCGGGGAAGGGAGTCGCAAGATGGCCGGGCCTGCCGGGCGAAACAAGGTGCACCGCTGGCCACGGGACGCTGCACGACGGCCGGCCGAACGGGTGGCGGGCGTACGCCGTGGGCGCGGCGATTGCCCTGCTGCTGGACGACCTGCGCGTGCCCGGCTGGCGCGCGGAGCTCGGGGCCGGCGCGGCGCTGGACGACCTCCTGGCGCGCCCTCGCCGCGCGCGGATCCGCCCCCTCGCGCGCGCGGGGCGTTCTGGCGAGATTCTCAGCGCGGCTGACGAATGCGCCGGCCGCGCATCAGACCCGACCCAGCGTGCTCGAGAGAATGGCGGATAGAGCGGAGACGGCGGACATCGCGGTGATCGGCGCGGGGCCGTGCGGGATCGCGGTGGGGGTGGCGGCGCGGGAGCGGGGGCTGTCGTGCGTGCTCTTCGACCGCGGGGCCATCACCCAGGCCATGCTGGACCATCCCACCTACGTCACCTACTTCAGCGGCCCGGAAAAGCTGGAGATCGCCGACCTGCCGTTCACCACCTCCGGCGACAAGCCCACGCGGCGCGAGGCGCTGCGCTACTACCGCAAGGTGGCGCAGTACTTTCGCCTGGACGTGCGGCAGTACGAGGAGGTGGTGGAGGTAGAGCGGCAGGAGGGCGGCGGCTTTCTGCTGCGCACCCGCACGCGGATGGGGCAGGAGCACGAGCACCGCGCCCGCAACGTGGTGATCGCCATCGGCTACTACGCCAACCCGCGGCGGCTGGAGGTGCCCGGGGCGGAGCTGCCCAAGGTGCGCTACTGGTTCGACGAGCCGTACCCGTACTGGGACCAGGACGTGATCGTCGTGGGCGGCGGCAACTCGGCGGCGGACGCGGCGCTGCTCTGCTGGCGCGAGGGCGCGCGCGTGACCATCGTCCACCTGTTCGAGGCGCTCGATAAGGGCGTGAAGCCGTGGGTGCGGCCGGACATCGACAACCGGATCGCCGAAGGCGCCATCCCCGCGCTCTGGCGCCACCGCGTGGTGGAGATCCGCCCGCGCGAAGTGGAGGTGGAGCACCTGGAGACCGGCGTCCGCCGCACGCTCCCCAACGACTGGGTGCTGGCGATGACCGGCTACGAGCCGGATCCTTCGTTCCTGGAGCGCCTGGGCGTGCGGGTGGACCCCGTGACCGCCATCCCCGCGCACGATCCCGCGACGATGGAGACGAACGTCCCCGGGATCTACGTAGCCGGCGTGGTGGTCAGCGGCCACGACGCCAACAAGATCTTCATCGAGAACGGGAAGCTGCATGGGCCGCTGATCGCGGCCAGCGTGGCGGGGAGGGGAAGTACCTAGTTACCTAGTACGGAGTGCCGAATACCTGGTACCTGGATACTCGGCACTCGGTACTCGGTACTCGGTACTCGGCACTCGGCACTCGGTACTCGGCACTCGGTACTCGGCACTTGATCCTGCCGTTCAATCCACCGCGAACGTTGCCAGCGTCTGGCCCTTGTCGATGCCGCGCGAGGCCGCGATGGCGAACACGCAGACCTTGCGGTGGCCGGAGCCGTTGGCCGGCACCACGTCGATGTGGTAGAAGCCGGGAAGGCGGCCCGCGCTCACGCGCGCCACGTTGACCTGCGCGCCGTTGCTGGCGGCCATGGGATCGATGCGGAAGTTGGCCGCGGTGAGCCCCGTCACCGGCTCGCCGTTGGGGTCCGTGACGGACGCCACGATGCGGTTGGTGGGGCGCTCCTCCGGCGCGGCGAGCGTGTCTTCTGCGACGGCTTCGACGGTCAGACGGGCCATGGGGGTCCTCCTGCTGCGGTGGTTCGGCCGCGGGGCAGGGGGACTGCCGGACCGCGGCTCTGTGCGTAGCGTGGCGTTCCGGGAGCGGCCGGGGCCGTCCACGGCGTACATCGCACGCTCTCTCAGGAACGTAATATATATTTGTTGTCGCCGAAGGTGAATATCCACGATGTGCGGGTTTGTCGCGGTCGCGGCGGCCCGCTTGCATCCGCCGCGGAGCGCCGTATCCTGCCCTTTCGCCACGCCGGACGGTTTTCCCCGATTCCCCCGGAGCGCCCGTGAACGCCTGTCTCCTCTTCCTGTGCCTCACCCTGGGCCGGCCGGACGCGCTGCAGCCGCGCGACCCCTGGTTCAGCGAGGACAAGTTCAAGCACTTCGTCACGACCTTCCTGGTCACCAGCCTGGCGGCCAGCGGGGCGCGTGCGGCGGGGCTGGACGCCGGGACCAGCCTGTTCGTGGGCGCGGGGACCGGCGCCACGGTCGGGATCGGCAAGGAGCTGAGCGACCGGCGGCGCGAGGGCTCCACGGCGTCGTTCAAGGACATCGTGTGGGACCTGGCCGGCGTGGGCGCGGCGACGGTGGTGCAGGCGCGCACGCAGTGACGGCGTGCAGGTGCCGGAGGTGGCGGCGCGGCTGGTGTTCGCGGACGGGGAGTCGACCCCGGCGCGGGCCCGGGTGATCGAGCGCAGCGCGGCGTGGCGGCGCAGCTCCGCGCTGATGCAGCTCGGCTGGTGGCTGCTGGTGCCGGCGGTGATGTGGGTGCCGCCGCACCTGCCGTGGGTGCTGCTGGTGCTGGGGGTCGGGGCCTTTCGCGCGCTGAACCGCTTTCGCGAGTACCGGACGCTGGTCTCGCTGCGCGGCGCCTGCCCCCGGTGCGGCACGGAGCAGGCCTTCCGCGAGCTGGGCCGGATGAAGCAGCCGCACGCGGTGCACTGCGCCCACTGCCGCTGGGAGCTGCACGTGGACGTGCCGCTCTCCGGCGCGGCGACGCAGGGGCCCCTCCCCCCGGCCCCCTCCCCGCACAAACTGCGTGCGGAGAGGGGGAGATGGACAACCGCGGTGTGGGAGGGGCGTTGGGTGCGAGCGGCGGGTGCCCCCCTCCCCGGCCCTCCCCCGCAAACTCCGCGGGGGAGGGAGAAGGGCTCGCGAGACGTTGCCGTTCTCCCCCTCTCCGCGAGGAACGAGCGGGGAGGGGGCCGGGGGGAGGGGCCCCCGCGGGCGCAGCGGGATTCCCGTCGAAGCGGGATCGGAGTTCAACCTCCCGAAGGTCCTGGGGGAGGTGGGCGAGTCATGCGAGCCCGGAGGGGGCGCGCCCCGCCTACCCGGCGAGTCCGAATGCCTCCAACTCCCTGGTGGCGAACAGGCGCCGGTCGGCGGGGGTGGGAAGGAGCCGGTCGCGCACCGCCTTCCATCGCACCAGGTCGCTGCCATAGTCCGCGGCGACCCGACCGGGCGTAAGGTTGTTGATCTTTCCCCAGTGCAGGGTGTGCGCGACGCCCTGCTTCTCCAGCGCGTCGAGCATCTTCTGGTAGGCGCGCAGGGTCCCCTCGCCACCCGGCCCGTCGCAGTCGATCACCACGGAATCTTCCCACCGCGCCGGCGTCAGCAGGCCGTAGCCGCCCTTGACGAAGCGGATCGTCACCGCGGTGGATCCGCCCGCGCGGCGGAACGCGGTGCACAGCGCCTCCAGGGTGTGCACGAGCCGGTTGCGGTCGCAGAACAGGGCGGCGGAGAAGGAGTTCCCCATCGGCTTCGGCGTCTCCAGGGTCTCGCCCCAGGTTCCGTACCGCTCTTCGGTGAACCCCTTCCCCACGCCGAGCCGCATGATGAACTGCAGGATCTTGCCGCGCGCCCAGGGGAACTGGCGCAGCGCCCAGGACATGATGCTCTGCGCGTCGTAGGCGGCGCCCACCTGGCCCGGCTCCACGTGCGGGTAATCGGGGCGATAGGGAAACCGGTAGAGAAAGCGCGCCACCGCCTTGCCGCCCCACGGCCGGTAGGGCGTGGTGATGACCATGACGAAGTAGGGGTCGTGCCCCTTCAGCCCGTGCTTGTCCGAGAAGGCGCGGAAGTCGCCGCGCTCCAGGGTCTCGACGTCCTCCCGGCGGAATTCGATCAGCCTGAGATACGGGCGGATCAGGTAGAGGGGCTCGGCCTCGATCACCATCGCCGTGACGATCCCCAGCGAGCCGACCGCCACCAGCGCCGCCGCGAACGCGTCGTCGTCGCGCAGCAGGGTGGAGCCGGTGTCGCGGACGAAATCCTCGCTCATGAGCCCCGCCGCCGGCTCGATCCACCAGATGCCGCCGGGCGTGACGATCTGCACCGCGCGGACGTGCTGCTGGATGCCGCCCGCCGTGAGCACCGAGCCGTGCGTGCCGGTAGCGCAGGCACCGGGGAAGGTCTGGCCGTTGCTGGCGCCCGTGGTGCCCAGGCTGCGCCCCATCTCCTCCAGCTTGTCGTTCACCTCGTCCACCTGGACGCCGCCCTCGATGAGCATGAACGCGCCGGCATCGATCGACGCGGGCCGCGCGAAGTCCTTCGCCACGAGCCGGAAGCAGCGGTTGTAGCGGCGGGTGTTCAGCATCCACCCGTTCTGGACCAGCTGGATGTTGGAGAGCGACCAGGCGCCGCCCACCGGGCGCACGGGGACGTCCTGCTCCTTCGCCTTCAGCAGCCACTTCTGCACCGCTCTCGCGGCCTCGGCGATGTCGACGCGCCCGTACCGCGCGTCGCCGCTGCGCAGCGCGAAGCGCGCCCTGAGCTGCGCGGTCCCGGTCCTGTGGTAGTTGTCCCAGGGCCCGGGGCGCTCCAGGTCGACGATGCTCGCGGTAGCCATCAGCCCTGCCCCAGCGGATGCTGGCCGGCGTTGCCGCGCCAGGCGATGCTCACCGGCCGCACGAAGCCGAAGGTGAGGAGGGTCGTCAGCACCTGGCGCCGCGTGGCAAACAGCCGCACGTCGGCGAAGCCCTGGCCGGCCAGCTCCGCGGTGTGGGTGCGGTCGGACTGGCTGGCGAAGCCCCAGCCGTAGATGGTGATGGTGGTGACGTTGTCGTCCAGCGGGCGGGGATTTTCGATGGAGAGGAAGTAATCCGCCGTGCCCGCCAGGTACTGCCCGAGAAGCATCAGCAACAGCACGCCGGCCACGATCCAGGCGATGTTCATGATGGTTTCTCCGATAAAAGCGGGTCGTCGCTAACCACCCGTCCCAATGAATACATTCCTTTTCCGCGCCACAACAAGGAAAATGATGTTCCGCGGGATCGGGACGGCTCCCGGGTCCTGGCTGGCACTTCCCCCATGCCCGTTCCGCGGGAGGCCCTCTCCCCCGCCGACCTGCGCCGCTCGTTCCTCGCGGCTCGGCGG
>DATAAG010000502.1:0-2617 GCA_036260235.1 Longimicrobium sp. | reverse complement strand
GCCGAGGCGCTGACTCCGCTTCCTCGCGATCCCCACTTTCGCACTTTCGACTTTCGCACTCTTCCTCCGTCCGGCCCACTTCCTGCCTCTCGCCGCGCCCGTGGACCTGACTCTCCTCACCGACTGGCTGTGGACGCTGGGCCTGCTGGGGCTCGCGATCACCTTCTTCATCTGGGACCGGCTGCGCAGGCTGCCGCCCGGGAACGAGGTGATGCGCGGGCTTGCCGCGCAGATCCAGTCCGGCGCGCTCGCCTTTGGCCGGCGCATGGGCGTGGTGCTGGCCGCGTTCGTCGTGGCCGCGGGGCTGCTGCTGTTCGTGGCGGCCGGGGCGCGGACGGCGGGGGCGTTCGTTGGCGGCGCGCTCTGCTCCATGCTGGCCGCGTTCTCCGGGCTGTTCGCCGCGGTGCGCGCCAACGTGCGCACGGCGGAGGCCGCGCGGTACCCCGGCCTTCCCGCTGCGCTGCGGACCGGGTTCTCCGGCGGAGCCGTCGCCGGACTGGCGGTGGCGTCGCTGACGGTGCTGGGCACCGGGCTGCTCTACTTCCTGGGCATCCACCGCCCGGACGTGGTGGAGGAGATCCGCTTCCGCGAGTTCGCCGAGATCGTCGCCGGCTTCGCCATGGGGGCCAGCAGCATCGCGCTCTTCGCGCGGGTGGGCGGCGGCATCTTCACCAAGGCCGCGGACATGGGCGCGGACCTGGTGGGCAAGGTGGAGGCGCAGATCCCCGAGGACGATCCCCGCAACCCCGCCACCATCGCCGACCTGGTGGGCGACTGCGCCGGCGACACCTCGGGGATGGGCGCCGACCTGTTCGAAAGCTGCGCCGCGGCCGTCATCGCCGCCATCGCGGTGGGGATGACGGAGGCCACGCTCTCCGGCTACGAGAACCGCATCGCCGCCATCTCCCTCCCGCTCTTCGCCATCGCCGTGGGGCTGGCCGCCTCGGTGGCCGGCGTCTTCCTGATCCGCTACCTGGACCCCGAGAGGCCCGCCCGCGCGCTGCGGATGGTGCAGCTCGCCGCGGCGGGGCTGTTCCTGGCGGGGATGTTCGGCATCGTCTACGCGCTCGGCTTCGACATGGCGGACGAGGCCGGCGGGCGCTTCTACGGCTACCTGGGACCGTTCTGGGCGCTGCTGGCGGGATCGCTCGCGGGCGTGGCGATCGGCGCGATCACGGCAGCGTTCACGGGGCCCGCTGCGGCGCGGCGGATCGCGGAAGCCTCCGCCGGCGGCCCGGCGGCCAACGTGCTGGCGGGGATCTCCGCGGGGCTGCAGTCGTCGGTCCCCGCGGTGCTCCTGGTCTGCGGCGCGGTGGGCGTGGCGTACGCGGCTTCGGGGCTGTACGGCATCGCCATCGCGGCGGTGGGGATGCTGGCCACAGTGGGGATCACCATGACCGTGCACGCGTTCGGCCCCATCGCCGACAACGCGGGGGGCATCGTGCATCTGGGGCACCTGGGGCCGGACGCGCGGCGGATCACCGACGCGCTGCATACGGCCGGGAAGGAGTCCGGCGCAGTCATCACCTCCTTCTCCATCGCCGCCGCGGCGCTGACGTCGGTCGCCCTGTACGCGGCCTACGCGTCGTGGGTGGGGCTGGAAGGGATCAACCTGGTCGACCCGGTGGTGGTCATCGGCTTCCTGATCGGCGGCGCCATCCCCTTCGCCGTGGCGGCGCTCTCCATCACCTCGGTCAGCAAGGCGGCGCAGGCGCTGATCGCGGAGGTGCGGCGGCAGTTCGCGGAGACGCCCGGCATCATGGAGGGCACGGTGCCGCCGGACTCCGCGCGCTGCGTGGACCTGGCCACCCGCCACGCGCTGCGCGAGATGATCGCGCCCGGCGTGCTGGCGGTGGCGGCGCCCGTGCTGGTGGGCGCGGGGCTCGGCGTAGAGGCGCTGGGCGGGATGCTGGCGGGGGCCACGGTGACGGGGGTGCTGCTGGCGCTGTTCATGGCCAACGCCGGGAGCGCGTGGGACATGGCGCGGCAGCACATCGACATGGGAGCGGCGGGCGGCCGCGGGAGCGACGCGCACCGCGCGGCCATCGTCGGCGACAGCATCGGCGACCCGTTCAAGGACACGGCGGGCCCGTCGATGAACATCCTGATCAAGCTGATGAGCCTGGTCTCGCTCGCCCTGGTCCCCTGGCTGCTGAGCCTCCCCGTCAACCGCGGCGCCGGTGACCGCCAGCCGCTGGAGCCGGAGAACATGGAGGCGCTGCTGCACGCCATCTTCAGGGTGCTGGGCTGATCTCAAGCCCACCGCCGGCTCCTGCCCTGGTACCAGCGGAAAACATCTGTCATTCTGAGGGAGCGCCCGCGCCGAACCGACGGATGAGCACGGAGCCCGTGGCGCGACCGAAGAATCTCCCGCCCCTCGCGCCGAAGCCGCCCCGGACATCGTCCGGGGAACTCACCGTGGCCGCGAGATCCTGCCGTCCACCGTACAGATTCTTCGGTCGGCGCGCATGCTCGTGAGCGGGCGGCAAGATCCGGGGGGCGCCTCCCTGAATGGAAAGGTCCGGTGCGAGCCGCCGCGCCCCCTCCGGGCTCGCATGACTCGCCCACCTCCCCCAAAAACCCCTGGGGGAGGTTGATGGGGACGAGAGATTCGTGC
>DATAAG010000501.1:0-3994 GCA_036260235.1 Longimicrobium sp. | reverse complement strand
CTTATGCTGATGCTCCTTTCGACGCTCGCGCTGGCGGCGGGCCTCCTTCCCTCCCCGGCGTCGGCCCAGGGCACGCTGACCGGCCGCGTGGTCCGCGGCGGGGAGGGCGTTCCCGGCGCCCCGGTGGAGCTGCACCGCGTGGCCAGCGACACCTCCGGCCTGCTGGCCACCACCTCCACCGGCCCGGACGGCGCCTTCACCTTCCGGCTGCCGGCGGCGGCGCCGGGCGGCTTCACCGTCGTCTTCGCGGCGGCGATGGTGGACGGGGTGCGCTACTTCGGCCCGGCGCTGCACCCCGGCGACCCGGGGCGCGACTACCAGGTGGTGGCGTACGACACCACGTCGTCGAAGGCTGCGGTGGATTCGCTGCGCCTGGCCCGGCGGGACGTGATCCTGGTGCCGGGGCCGCGCGGCGGGTGGGACGTGGCGGAGGTGGTGCGGGTGGAGAACCCGCTGGACCGCACCGTCGTCGGGGTGGGCGGGACGCCGGTGTTCGGCGTGGCGGTGCCGCCGGGCGCCACGGACTTCCAGACGGACGATCCCACCCTCTCCGAGGGCGCGACCGACCGCCCGCGCGACCTGGTGCTGATGGGGGGCCGCGTGGTGGCGACGGTGCCGCTGACGCCCGGCGCCCGCGACTTCTTCTTCCGCTACCGCGTTCCGCCGGCGTCCGGCACGATGGCGCTGCCGCTGGCGCAGCGGACGGACACGCTGGCGCTGTACGTCCGCCAGCCGGCGCCGGGGGTGCGGGTGGAGGGCCTTCCCGCGGGGGAGCCGTTCGAGGCGGAGGGGGAGAGCTTCCTGCGCTACACGGGAACGGCGCTGGCGCCGGGGGCGAAGGTGGCGGTGCGCTGGCGGGGGCACGGCGGCAGTCCGGTGGACCCGCGGCTGGCGGCGGGGATCGTGACGGCGGCCGTCCTGGCCGTGGGCGCGTGGTTCGCCCTGCGCCGCCGCCCGTCCACGGGATGAAGCAGAGGCGACGATCGCTGGCTATTCCCTATTCCCTGTTCCCTGTTCCCTGTCCCCATGGCGCTGGCCACCACGCGGGCGCTGGTGCTGCAGGCGTTCCCCTACAGCGAGACCAGCAAGGTGCTGCGGCTGTTCACGCTGGAGCACGGGTTGCGCTCGGTGCTGGCCAAGGGCGCGCTGCGGCCCAGGAGCCGGTACGGCGGGGTGCTGGAGCCGTTCACGGAGGGGACGGCCACCTTCTACCTGAAGGAGGGACGCGACCTGCACACGCTGAGCGGCTTCGACCTGGTGCGCAGCCGCCAGGCGCTGGGGCGGTCGCTGGTGGGCTTCGCCGGCGCCTCGCTGCAGGCGGAGGTGGTGATGCGCACGGGGACGGAGGAGCCGCACCCCGCGCTGTACGAGACGCTGGCGGAGGCGTGGGACGCGGTGGCCGGGGCGGAGGGCCCGGCGGAGGCGCTGGCCGCGGCGCTGGCGGGGACCTGGTCGCTGGTGGTGCTGCTGGGGTTCGAGCCGCAGGCGGCGGTGTGCGTGCACTGCGGCCGCGAGGTGGGAGACGACGAGCCGGTGCGCTTCGACGCGCTGGCGGGCGGGATCGCCTGCACGCGCTGCCGGCCGGCGGGGCGGGTGCTGGACCCCGTGAGCCGCGCGGAGCTCCGCCGCATGCTCACCGGACGGGTGCCGGCGGGCGGGGTGGCGCGGCCGGGGACGCACGCGGCGCTGCTGCGCGCCTTTCTGGACGCGCAGCTGGCGCACGACCGGCCCTTCCGCTCCATGGAGCTGTTCCTGGAAAGCGCCGCCGCGGTCCCGGGCGGCGGCGGGGAGAGCGGGGAAGGGGGCGCGGCGGAGGAACCCGCGGAGGGCCGCGGGGTTGCTTGACCCCGCGCCCGCCCCGCCGGTATGTTGACGCCACCCGCCCGCACGAACGGACAAAAGGATCTACGGAGGGAGCAAACCACGCGCGAAACCTGGTGAACAGAGAGGTGATGATGCTGCGTGCACCGCCTGTTCTGCTCCTTCTGTGGCTGGTCTGCGGCTGCCTTTCACCACCCGGCGTCGGCGCGCAGGGCCCCGGCTCACCGGGCTCCCAGTCCAGGGGCTTTCGCCTGGAGCAGAACTACCCCAACCCGGCCAACCCGGACACCTACATCCCGTTCATCCTGGAGGAAGGCCTTTTCGCTGGTGGAGCGGCGCCGGTGGTTTCCATCCGCGTAGTCAACATGTTTGGTGAGCAGGTCGCCATTCCGCGGGCCGTGGGGCACCCCCGCGGCAGCAACGTGCCGGTGCTCAACCTTCGCTACACCGAGCCCGGCCGAAAGCAGGCGTACTGGGACGGAAGGGACCTCCGGGGGCGTCGGGTGCCCACCGCGGTGTACTTCATCGTCCTGCAGGTGGGCGACCAGGTGGAGTACGCGCGGTTCTCCGTGACCGCGCCCCGCCGCAGGTCACGTCTCCTTCCCTTCTTCCGCCGCCGCGGAGACGAATGAGAGCCGCTCCGATCCCGTGTCGGGCCGGCTTTCTCGTTTCGGCGAGAGAACACGAGCGGGTTGGGGTACAGAGGAACGGAGAACAGCCAGAGGAACAGAGGAAAGGAGATAGCCGAGTTCCTCTGTTCCTCTGGCTTTTCTCTGTCCCTCTGTACCCCTTCGCCGTTCAGCCCACCCCACGCGAAAGACCCTCCCCCGCACCGCGGAGAAGGGTCTCGCCCGATCGGATCCGGTGCGCAGGATCTCAGTCGATGAGGTAAAGGAAGCGGCCGCAGTTCTGGCAGGAGCGGATCTCCTGGTTGCGGTCGGCGTCGGAGGCCAGCGCGGTGGGGATCTGCACGAAGCAGCCGTAGCAGGTGCCCCGGATGACCGGCACCACCACGCGCTGCTGCCTGGCCGACATCCGCTGGTAGCGGCTGCGCACCTGTGGCGGCAGCGTCGCCTCCATCTCCGCCATCTTCTCGTCGATCTGGCGCACGGCGTCGTCCACGCTCAGCCCGAACACGGACTCCTGGACTTCGCGCTCGCCGCCCGCCTCGGCCAGCTCGCGCCGCTGCGTCTTCAGGTCCTGGATTTCCAGCAGGGTCTCGAGATGGGGATGCATTCGATTCGATCCGTTCGGTTCAGGCGCCCTTTTCCTGCAGCAGCGCCAGGAACTCCTTCGGCGACTGCACGCTGGCCAGGCGTCCGGGGACGTCCGGCTCCTTCACGAATCCCGCGATCTTCCCCAGCACCGGCAGGTACTGGTTGCTCACCTCCAGCGGCGGCGCCACGATGAGGAAGAAGTACTGAACCGGCTGGTCGTCGATGGCCCGGTACTCGATGGGGTCCGCCTTGCGGCCGAACGCCACCCGCAGCCGGTTCACCACCAGCGAGCGGCAGTGCGGAATGGCGATTCCCTTGCCGATCCCCGTGCTGCCCAGGTTCTCGCGCCGCTTGAGCATCTTGAACAGGATGCCCTGCGACTTGTCGTCCAGCCCCAGGAGCCCGATCAGCTCCTTGAGGATCTCGTCCTTGTTCCCACCCTGCAGGTCCAGCTTGATGGCGTCCTCGGTGAAGAACTCTCGCAGTTCCATATGTGCAAATCCCGGTGGACTATCGTCTGTTCCGTCGCCCCCGGCCAGCGGAGGACGGGAGAATGTAAGGCGGGTGCTGATCCGTGTCAAAGAAGCACTTAGGGCGGAGTGCGGGAGTGCGGGAGTGCGGGAACAGCGTCGCGCTCCGCGCGGACCCTCACCCCGGCCCCTCTCCCGCAGACTGCGCGGGAGAGGGGAGACGGGTCGGCGGCCGGCACCGGGATGCACGACTTCTTTCGACGCAGCGAGCGGCCATCCTCAAGGGGGCGCCGCGCCGATCCACGCTTCGCCGTATCCGCGGCGCCGACCGGACCTGGTGGCCTTTCGCTCCTGGAGGCGGACTGCACGAACGCCTGATCAGCACTCGACGTCAATCGCCGGGCGTGAGGCCGGCCTCGTGCTGCTTTCGGTCCCGTTCCGCTACTCCCTACTCCCTATTCCCTGTAACCTGTAACCTGTAACCTG
>DATAAG010000500.1:0-10584 GCA_036260235.1 Longimicrobium sp. | reverse complement strand
GTCTTCCACTCCACCCCCACCGTCTACCGGCACCTGGCCGCGCAGCTGGCGGACGGGCACGACCTGTCGCGTATCCGCATCGTGGTGCTGGGCGGCGAGGAGACGGTGCCGGCGGACGTGGAGACCTTCCGCCGCCGCTTCTCCCCCGAGGCGCTGTTCGTCAACGGGATGGGGCCGACGGAGTGCACCGTGGCGCTGCAGCACTTCGTCGACCAGCGGATGCCGGTCGCCCGCGGCCCCGTGCCCGTGGGCTACCCGGTGGACGGCGTGGAGGCGCGGCTGCTGAACGCGGCCGGTGAGCCGGTGGAGACGTACGCCACGGGCGAGATCACGCTGCGCAGCGCGCACGTGGCGCTCGGCTACTGGCGCCGCCCGGAGCAGACCGCCGCGGCCTTCCTCCCGGATCCGGACGGCGGGGAGAAGCGCATCTACCGCACGGGCGACTTCGGGCGGATGCTGCCGGACGGGAGCATCGCCTTCGCCGGCCGGCGCGACGGGCAGGTGAAGATCCGGGGCGTGCGCATCGAGACCGGCGAGGTGGAGTCCGTCATCCGCGCCCATCCGCAGGTCTCCGAGTGCGCCGTGGTGGCCCGCGAGGACGGGGGGGAGAAGCGCCTCGTCGCCTACGTGGTGGGGGATGCGGACGCCGCGGCGCTGCGCGCGCACGTCCGTGCGCACCTGCCGGAGTCGATGACGCCCTCCGCGTTCGTCTCCATCGAGCGCCTGCCGCTGACGCCCAACGGCAAGCTGGATCGCCGCGCCCTCCCCGCGCCGGTGATGGAGGCGGACGAGGACGCGTACGTCGCGCCGGCCACGCCGACGCAGGAGATCGTCGCCGCGATCTGGGGCGAGGTGCTGGGCCGGGAGCGGGTGGGTGCGCACGACGGATTCTTCGACCTGGGCGGCCACTCGCTGCTCGCCACCCGCGTGGTCTCGCGCATCCGCGACGCGTTCGGGGTGGAGCTGCCGCTGCGCGCGATCTTCGAGGCGCCCACGGTGGCGGGGCTGGCGGAGCGGGTGGACGCCATGCTGCGCGGCGGCGACCGCTCCACCGTGCCACCCGTCGTCCCGGTCCCGCGCGACGGACCGCTGCCGCTGTCGTTCGCGCAGCAGCGCCTGTGGTTCCTGGACCAGCTGGAGCCGGGCGGATCGGCGTACAACCTGGGGTACGCGCTGCGGCTGGCCGGCGTGCTGGACGTGGACGCGCTGGAGCGCAGCCTGGCGGAGATCGTCCGCCGGCACGAGGTGCTGCGGACCCGCTTCCCCAGCGTCGACGGCGAGGCGGTGCAGGTGATCGACCCCGCCGGCCCGGTGCGGATCGAGCGCGTCGATCTGATGCACCTCCCGGAGGCGGAGCGCCTCACGGCGGAGCGCCTCACGGCGGCGCGTGAGCTGGCCGCGCGGGAGCAGGCGCGTCCGTTCGACCTGGCCGCGGGCCCGCTGCTGCGCTGCACGCTGGTGCGGCTGGCGGATGACGATCACGCGCTGCTCATCACCCTGCACCACATCGTCTCCGACGGCTGGTCCACCGGCGTCCTGGTGCGCGAGGCTTCGGCCCTGTACGGCGCTTTCTCGGGCGGCGCCGCCTCTCCGCTGTCCGACCTGCCGATCAAGTACGCGGACTTCGCGGCCTGGCAGCGCGCGTGGCTCAGCGGAGAGGTGCTGGACGCGCAGGTGGCGTACTGGCGAGCCCGGCTGGCCGGCGCGCCGCCGCTGCTGGAGATCCCGACCGACCGGCCGCGCCCGCAGGTGCCGAGCGGCCGCGGGGCCGCCGTGCCCTTCACCCTCTCGGCGCAGACGACGGAGGCGCTGCGGGCGCTCAGCCGCCGCCAGGGGGCCACGCTCTTCATGAGTTTGCTGGCCGGGTGGCAGCTGCTTCTCTCGAAGTACAGCGGCCAGCCCGATGTCAGCGTGGGAAGCCCGATCGCGGGCCGGACGCGGGTGGAGACGGAGGGGCTGATCGGTTCGTTCGTGAACACACTGGTGCTGCGCACCGACCTGTCCGGCGCGCCCACCTTCCGCGACGTGATCGGCCGGGTGCGTGAGGTGACGCTGGGCGCCTACCAGCACCAGGACGTGCCGTTCGAGAAGCTGGTGGAAGAGCTTGCGCCGGAGCGGTCGCTCAGCCACACGCCGCTCTTCCAGGCGCTGCTCACCCTGCAGAACAACACGCGCGAGACGCTCGCCCTCGGCAGCCTGGCCGCCGAGCCCCTGGGCGGCGCCCAGCCGGCCGCGCAGTTCGATCTGGCGCTCTCGGTGGCCGACACGGCGGCCGGGCTGGCGGGCGGCCTGACCTACCGCACCGACCTGTTCGACCGCGCCACGGCGGAGCGGATGGTGGAGCACCTGCGCGTGCTGCTGGAGGAGATGGCGGCGCACCCGGAGCGCCGCACCGATTCCGTGGAGCTGCTGCGCGGCGCCGAGCGCGCGCGCGTGCTGGGCGAGTGGAACGCAACGGACGCCGACTATGCCGCGGACCGGTGCATCCACCACCTGATCGAGGCGCAGGCCGCGCGCACGCCGGACGCGCCCGCCGTCGTGTTCGGCGGCGAGACGGTGACGTACCGCGAGCTGGACGAGCGCGCCAACCGCCTGGCGCACCGCCTGGGGCGGCTGGGCGCCGGGCCGGAGGTCCGCGTCGGCATCTCGCTGGAGCGCTCCGCCGAGATGGTGGTCGCCATCCTGGCGGTGCTCAAGTCGGGCGCGGCGTACGTGCCGCTGGACCCGGCCTACCCGGCGGAGCGCGTGGCGTTCATGCTGGAGGATTCACACGCTTCCGTGCTGGTGACGCAGGCGCGGCTCCTGGACCGCTTCGCGGGGGCCGGCACGCGCACCGTGTGCGTGGACGAGGACGCGGCGGCCATCGTGGCGCAGCCGGCGCGGGCTCCGCGGGTACGGGTGGATGCGCGCAACGCCGCGTACGTCATCTACACCTCCGGATCCACCGGCCGGCCCAAGGGCGTGGTCGTCCCGCACGCGGCGGTGTCGGCGTTCTTCACGGGGATGGACGAGCGCGTGGGCGGCACCGTGCCGGGCACCTGGCTGGCCGTGACGCGCATCTCCTTCGACATCCACGTGCTGGAGCTGCTCTGGACGCTCGCGTGCGGCTTCCGCGTGGTGGTGCAGCCGGAAGCGGAGCACGCCGCGGACGGAGAGACGCTCGCGCGGCAGATCCGCCGGCACGCCGTCACCCACCTGCAGTGCACGCCGTCGCTGGCGGCGATGCTGGTCGCGGAAAGCGGGGTGGAGGCGCTGTCCGGCCTGGAGCGCCTGCTGCTGGGCGGCGAAGCGCTGCCGGCGGACCTGGCCGCGCAGGTCGCGACCGTGCTCCATGGCCGGCTGGTCAACCTGTACGGGCCAACGGAGACGACGGTCTGGTCCGCCACGCACGCCGTGGAGGCGGGGCAGGGGATCGTCCCCATCGGCCGGCCCATCGCCAACACGCGCGTCTACGTGCTGGATGCGGCGCTGCGCCCGCAACCGGCTGGCGTCCCCGGTGAGCTGTTCATCGGCGGCGCGGGCGTGACGCGCGGCTACCTGCGGCGGCCGGCGCTGACGGCGGAGCGGTTCATCCCCGACGCGTTCTCCGGCGCCGGGGGTGCGCGCCTGTACCGCACCGGTGACCGCGCGCGCTGGCTGCACGACGGAACGCTGGAGTACCTGGGCCGCCTGGACGAGCAGGTCAAGGTGCGCGGCTTCCGCATCGAGCCGGGGGAGATCGAAACCGTCCTGCGCCGGTGCGAAGGCGTGCGCGAGTGCGCCGTGGTGGTGCGCGAGCACGCGCCCGGCGACCGCCGCCTGGTCGCCTACGTGGCGGGCGGCGCGGACGCCGAGGCGTTGCGCGCGGCGCTGCGGCGTACCCTGCCGGACTACATGGTGCCCAGCGCCTTCGTGGCGCTGGACGCGCTGCCGCTGACCCCCAACGGCAAGCTGGACCGCCGCGCCCTCCCCGCGCCGGTGATGGAGGCGGACGAGGACGCGTACGTTGCGCCGGCCACGCCGACGGAAGAGCTGCTGGCGGGCCTCTTCGCCGACGTGCTGGGGGTGGAGTCGGTGGGCGCGCGCGACGATTTCTTCGCCCTGGGCGGCCACTCGCTCCTGGCCACGCGCGTCGTTTCCCGCATCCGCGCCGCCTTCGGGGCGGACCTGCCGCTGCGCGTCTTCTTCCGCGACCCCACCGCCGCGGCGCTGGCCGCGTGGCTGCGGGAGCACCGCGGCGGCGAAGGGGCGCCGCCGCCCATCGAGCGCGTGGCCCGGCCCGGCGTGTGGCTGCCGCTCTCCTTCGCGCAGCAGCGGCTGTGGGTGGTGCAGCAGCTGGACGCGGACAGCCGCGTCTACAACCACTCGCTGGGCTTCCGGCTTTCCGGGCGGCTGGACGTGGACGCGCTGGAGCGGGCGGTGACGGAGCTGGTGCGCCGGCACGCCGTGCTGCGCACCCGCTTCGTGAGCCGCGAGGGCGTGGCGGGGCAGGTGATCGACCCGCCGGCCGAGGTCCCGCTGCGCCGGGCCGACGTGTCCGGCGAGGCGGACCCCGAGGCGGCGCTGGCCGTCCTGGCCGCCGGGCACGAGCGCGAGCTCTTCGACCTGGCCGCGGGGCCGCTGCTGCGCGTGCTGCTGGTGCGCATGGCCCCCGACGAGCACGCCCTGCTGGCCACGCTGCACCACATCGTCACGGACGGCTGGTCGTCGGGGATCCTGTACCGCGAGGTGGCGGAGCTGTACCGCGCCTTCTCCGCGGGCCGCCCGTCGCCCCTGCCGGAGCCCCCCGTGCAGTACGCCGACTTCGCCGCCTGGCAGCGCGGCTGGCTGACGCCGGAACGGGAGGCGCGGCAGCTGGACTTCTGGCGCGAGCGGCTGGCCGGCGCCCCGCGGCTGCACCTGGCGGCCGACGTGGCGCGCGAGGCGGAGGGGACCGACGGCGGCACGCACCACTTCCAGCTGCCGGCCGGGCTGTCCCGCGAGGTCCGGGCCCTGGGCCGCTCGCTGGGCGCCACCCCGTTCATGACGCTGCTGGCCGCCTACAAGGTGCTGCTGCGCTGGCAGGGCGGCGGCGACGACGTGGTGGTGGGCACCGACATCGCCAACCGCAACCAGCGCGAAGAGACGGAGAGGCTCATCGGCTTCTTCGTCAACCAGCTGGTGCTGCGCACGCGCCTGGACGACGAACTCACCTTCGCCGGGCTGGTGGCGCGCGTCCGCGAGGTCACGCTCTCCGGCTACGACCACCAGGACGTCCCCTTCGACCGGGTGGTGGACGCGCTGCGGCCGGAGCGCGCCCCCGGCGAGACGCCCTTCTTCCGCACCAAGTTCGTGCTGCAGAACGCGCCACGGGCGGAGGTGCAGTTGCCGGGGCTGGTCATTCGGCCCCTGCCCGTTGCCCGGAGCGCCGCCCAGCTGGACGTGCTGCTGGCCATGGCCGAGCGCGCCGAAGGCATCGCCGGCTGGTTCGAGTACCGTACCGCCCGGTTCTCGCCCGGGCTGATGGTCCGCTGGGGCCGGCGCTTCCAGGCCGTGCTGGAAGAAGCCGTGGCGGACCCGGGCCGCACGCTGGCGGCGCTGGCCGCGCGGCTGAACGCGGACGAGCGCGCGGAGCGGCAGCAGGCGCAGGAGGCACTGAAGGCGAAGCGCCGGGCGCGCTTCACCCGCTAGCGGCGGGACGCGGTCCGCACGCGGGCCCGGCCACGGCCACCACCCCTCACGCACGAGGACGAAAATGGAACGCAAGGGATTCTCCGCGGGCTCCTGGGCCGAGCGCCGCAAGCAGGTGCAGCCCATCAGCATCGCCCAGAACCAGCTGGTGAAGATCGGGCACCTGCCCGGGCGCGAGGGGCTGCTGCCGCTGGTGGTGGAGCCCGTGGCCGAGTACGCCGGCACCCTGAAGCTGCACGAGTGGGCGCCCGACAACCTGCAGATGATCCAGAAGGCCGTGCTGCAGTACGGCGGCGTGCTGTTCCGCGGCTTCGACACCAGGACCCAGGACGACTTCCACCGCTTCCTGGACAGTCTGGGCGTGTCGCTCATCCAGTACAACGAGAGCAGCACGCCGCGCACGCAGCTCAAGGGCAACGTCTACACGTCCACGGAGTTTCCGCAGGACCAGACCATCGCGCTGCACAACGAGCTTTCCACCAGCGCCACGGTACCGCAGAAGATCTGGTTCTTTTGCGACGTCCCCGCCGAGGAGGGCGGCCAGACGCCCATCGCCGACGTGCGCCGCGTCTACCAGCGCCTTTCGCCGGAGACCCGCGCCCGGTTCGAGGAAAAAGGATGGAAGCTGGTGCGCAACTACGGCGACGGCTTCGGGCTCACCTGGCAGCACTCGTTTCACACGGAGGACCCCGCGGTGGTCGAGCAGTACTGCCGCGAGCAGGCGATCGAGTGGGAGTGGAAGGACGGCGACCGGCTGCGCACCTGGCAGACGCGCCCGGCGGTGCTGGTGCACCCCGAGACGGGCGAGAAGGCGTGGTTCAACCACATCGCCTTCTGGCACGACAGCAGCCTGGCGCCCCACGTCCGCGACTTCATGCGCGGCGAGTTCGCGCCCGAGGACATGCCGTACCAGACCTTCTACGGCGACGGGTCGCGCATCGAGGACGAGGTGGGCGCGGAGCTGCGCGAGGCGTACCTGGCCGAGCGGGTGGTCTTCGACTGGTACCAGGGCGACCTGCTGATGATGGACAACCTGCTGGCCGCGCACGGGCGCATGCCGTACCGGGGCGAGCGGCGCACGCTGGTGGCCATGGCCGACCCGTACCGCCGCCCCGACCTGGGCCGCTTCCTGGAGCCCGCCCGGGCCGCCGCCGCCGGCGCCTGAGACAGCCGCACCGCCCGGACCGCCGCCTTCACCAGGAACCGCCACGCAACGGCCATGGATTCCATCGTCGGATTTCGCCTTTCTCCCCGGCAGCGCCACCTGTGGGCGCTGCTGCAGGACCCGGCGTTCGGCGCCCGCGACGCGCGCGCCCTGTTCCGGCTGCGCGGCCCCGTGCACCGGGACGCGCTGGGGGCGGCGGTGGACGCCCTGGTGCTTCGGCACGAGGTGCTGCGCACCTCGTTCGCGCGCCTGCCCGGGATGCCCGAGGCGCTGCAGGTGGTGGAGGAGCGCGGCGTTCGCTGGGACGGGGCCGCCGACCTGTCCGGCGACCCCGCCGAAGCGCGGGAGGCCCGGGTGGAGGCGCTCTGGGCGGACGGAGGCGAGGAGGAGCTTCCCGCGGCGCGGCTGGTCCGGGTGCGGGAGGGCGAGCACCTGCTCCTGCTGCGCCTGCACCCGCTGAGCGTGGACGAGGCGTCGTTCGAGTACCTGGCCGCGGAGCTGGCGGCGCTGTACGCGGCGGAGACGGGCGGCGCGGCGGTGGAGGACGAGCCGGTGCCGTACCTGGCGCTGAGCGAGTGGCTGAACGAGGTGGGCGCGTCGGACGAGGCGCGGGAGGGGCGCGCCTTCTGGGCGCGGCGCTGCGAAGGCCCCGCGGCGCCCGCGCCGGCGGAGCCGGACGCGGCGCCGGGCGAGCGGGCGTCCGTCCGCCGCGCGCTTCCGTCCGCCCTGGCGGGTGCGCTCGCCGCGTTCGCCGAGGACGCGGGCGTGCCGGCGGACACGGTGGTGCTGGCGGCCTGGGCGGCGCTGCTCCACCGGCTGGGCAGGGGCGGCGAGGCGCGCATCGGCGTGGCGTTCGACGGGCGCACCGACGACGAGCTGAAGCGCGCCGTAGGGCCGCTGACGCAGCACCTGCCGCTCACGGTGCCGGTCCAGCCCGGGCTCGCATTGCGCGCGCTGGTGGGGGGGGTGGCGGAGGCGCTCGAGGACGGGGCGGGGTGGCAGGAGTGCTTCGACGCGCAGGCGGTGCACCGCTTTCACGCGGGTGCGGGGGTGGAGCGCGACGCCACGCTGCGCCTGCGCTCCGGCTTCACGGCGCGCGCGGCGGCGGCCGTGCACGCGGCGGGTCCGCTGGAGATCTCCGTCGACCGCCGCCGCGTGGCCGGCGATCCGTTCGACCTGCACCTGGTGGTGGAGGGCGAGGGGGCGGGCACCGCGCTGGAGCTGCACGGCGACGGCTTTTCGCCCGCGCGGCTGGCGCGGCTGCTGGAGCGCGCGGAGGCGCTGCTGGCGGACGGCCTCGCCCGGCCGGACGCGCCGGTGGGCTCGCTGGCGGTGATGAGCGCGGCGGAGCGCGAGGCGGTGCTGCGCGGCTTCAACCCCGCGGCGGGGGCGTGGCCGGCGGCGGAGGCCACGGTCCCCGCGCTCTTCGCGGCGCGGGCGGCGCGCACGCCGCAGGCGCCGGCCGTCCGCTTCGGCGCGGAGGCGATCTCGTTCGGGGAGCTGGACCGGCGCGCCAACCGCCTCGCGCGGCGCCTGCGGGCGCTGGGCGTGGGGGCGGAGACGCGCGTGGGCATCCTGCTGCCGTCCTCCATCGACCGCGTCGCGGCGGTGCTGGCGGTGCTCAGGGCGGGCGGCGCGTACGTCCCGCTGGATCCCGGCTACCCCGCGGAGCGGCTGGCCTTCATGGCGGCGGACGCGGGGCTGCGCCTGGTCCTCACCACCTCCGCGCTGCGCGGCCGCGTTCCCCCGATCGGCGGCATGTCGGTCCTGGCGCTGGACCAGGAGGCGGAGGCGATCGCGGCGCTTCCGGGGGATGCGGTCGACGGGGAGCCGCATCCCGCGTCGGCGGCGTACGTCATCTACACCTCCGGGTCCACCGGCACCCCCAAGGGCGTCGTGGTGGAGCACGGGGCGCTGGCCACCCACGCGGTCTCCGTCATCCGCCACTTCGGATTGACGGCGGATGACCGGGTCCTGCAGTTCGCCTCCTTCAACTTCGACCCGTCCATCGAGCAGACGCTGCCGCCGCTGGTGGCCGGCGCCCGCGTGGTGCTGCGCGGCGACGAGGTGCTGAGCGCGGAGGCCATCGGCCGGCTGGTGGAAGAGCAGGGGATCACCCTGCTGAACCTCCCCACGGCGCAGTGGCACCTGCTGGCCGCGGAGTGGGCCCGCGGCGAGTCCGTGCCGCGGACGGACAGCCTGCGTCTCGTCATCTCCGGCGGCGAGGCGATGCTGCCGGCGTACGTGGAGCGCTGGCGCCGGACCCCGGCGGCCGGGACGCGGCTGCTGAACGCGTACGGACCGACGGAAGCCGTGGTGACGGCCACCACGTTCGACGTGCCGCCGGACTTCGCGGCGGCGGACGGGGCGCGCAGCGTGTCCATCGGCCGGGCGTTCGGGCGGCGGGCGGCGTACGTGCTGGACGCGGCGCTGCGGCCGGTGCCGGTGGGGGTGCCCGGCGAGCTGTGCCTGGGCGGCGAGGCGGTGGCGCGCGGCTACCTGGGCCGTCCGGCGCTCACGGCGGAACGCTTCGTCCCCGACGCCTTCGGGGCGGCGGCGGGCGGGCGGCTGTACCGCACGGGCGACCTGGTGCGGTACCAGGAGGACGGTACGCTCGCCTTCCTGGGCCGGGTGGACCACCAGGTCAAGGTGCGCGGCTTCCGTATCGAGCTGGGCGAGGTGGAGGCCGCGCTGCAGCGGCACCCCGGCGTCCGCGAGGCGGTGGTCACGGTCCGCGAGGACGAGCCCGGCGACAGGCGGCTGGCGGCGTACGTGGTGCCCGCGGACGGCGCCGCGCCGGACGCGGCGGCGCTGCGGGCGCACCTGTCCGCCGCGCTGCCGGAGTACATGGTCCCCGGCGTCTTCGTGGTGCTGGACCGGCTGCCGCTGACGCCGGTGGGAAAGGTGGACCGGGCGGCGCTCCCCGCGCCCGAGCGGGCCGGGCCCGGCCGCGACTACGTGGCGCCCCGCGACGCCACGGAAGCGCTGCTGGCGGGGATCTTCGCCCAGGTGCTCAAGCGGGAGCGCGTGGGGATCCACGACCCGTTCTTCGAGCTGGGCGGCGACAGCATCATCTCCATCCAGGTCGTGGCGCGCGCCCGCGCGGCCGGGCTGCACCTGCTCCCCCGCCAGCTCTTCGAGCACCCCACCGTGGCCGAGCTGGCGGCCGTGTGCGGCCAGGCGGAGGGCGCCGCGCGGGCGGAGCAGGGGGAGGTGACGGGCGCGGTGGAGCTGACGCCCGTGCAGGCCTGGTTCCTGTCGCGCGACTTCGCCGACCGCCACCACTTCAACCTGTCGCAGCTGTTCGAGCTGCGCCGCCCCGTGGACGCCGCCCTTCTGGAGCGCGCCGTCCGCGCCGTGGCGGCGCACCACGACGCCCTGCGCCTGCGCTTCCGCCAGGTGGGCGGCGAGTGGCGGCAGGAGAACGTGGGAACGGAGAACGCCGTCTCCTTCCACCGCGTCGACCTGTCCGGGCTGGACGAGGCCGCGCGGCGCGCGGCGCTGGAGGCGGAGTGCGCGCGGCTGCAGGCCAGCCTGGAGCTGGAGCACGGCCCGCTGCTGCGCGTGGCGCTCTTCGAGATGGGCGCGGGGCGCAGCGCGCGGATGCTCGCCGCCGTTCACCACCTGGTGATGGACATCGTCTCCTGGCGCGTGGTGCTGGAGGACCTGCGCGCGGCGCTGGAGCAGGCGGAGCGGGGCGAGGAGATCCGCCTCCCGGAGAAGACCACCTCGTTCCGGGCCTGGGCCGCCCGGCTGGCCGCCCACGCCCG
>DATAAG010000499.1:0-3014 GCA_036260235.1 Longimicrobium sp. | reverse complement strand
ATCCGGCGATCGCCCCCACCGTGGAGCCGCCCAGGATCACCAGCGGGTTCCCCTTGGGCCCCACGATGCGGTCGCCGATGAACCAGCCGACGATGGAGCCCAGCGCCGCGAGCGGCCACTGGCGGCGAAAGCTGCGCGGCGAAGGCGGCGGAGGGATCCTGCGCACCTCGCGAACGCACGGCGCGCTGGACTGCGGCACCGTGTCGGCGCGGTAGGGTCCCGCGATCTCCGTGGTGTCCGCCACGGTGTCTCGGGCCGCGGCGGCCGCGGCGGTATCGCGCGGGGTGGTGGTCTGGGCGGACGCGGTCTCCACGGCGGAGAGGACGAGAAGGGACGCGAGCGCGGCAGCAATGATCCTGTTCACGGAAGTCGATGCCCGTTGGAGATGAGCCGGTTCATTGGATGACGACCACGTCGGCACGCCGCCCGCAATTTCCGCACGCGGCCCGCCCCTTGCCCCGCTCCGCGGCCCCACACACCTTTCGAGGCAAGCGTTTACGCATTCCCCGAGCAGTCGCGCATCATGGCCCGCAAGCCCGCTCCGCAGCCCGCGCACGATCCCGGTGGCAAGCCCGCCGGCGGCATGGCCGCCATCACCAGCACCGCCCGCCAACTGGCGCGCGAAAAGGCCGTCATCCCCGGCGCCAGGGCGCTGCGCGTGCTGAACCAGGACCAGGGGGTGGACTGCCCCGGCTGCGCCTGGCCGGAGCCGGAGCCCCGCGAGCGCTCGTCGTTCGAGTTCTGCGAGAACGGCGCGAAGGCCGTCGCCGCGGAGACCACCAGCAAGCGGGTGGGACCGGAGTTCTTCGCGCGCTACGGCGTGGACGACCTGGTGCGGATGAGCGACTACTGGCTGGAGCAGCAGGGCCGCGTGGCCCAGCCCGTCATCCTGCGCGAAGGGAGCCGCCACTTTCAGCCCATCGGCTGGGACGAGGCGTTCGCGAAGGCCGGCGCCTTCCTTCGCGACCTGCCCGATCCGAACCTCGCCGCGTTCTACACCTCCGGCCGCACCAGCAACGAAGCCGCGTTCCTGTACCAGCTCTTCGGGCGGATGTACGGGACCAACAACTTCCCGGACTGCTCCAACCTGTGCCACGAGTCCAGCGGCGTGGCGCTCAAGCAGACCATGGGGATCGGCAAGGGGGCGGTGCAGCTGGACGACTTCGCGAAGGCGGACGCCATCTTCATCATCGGGCAGAACCCGGGGACCAACCACCCGCGGATGATGACGGTGCTGCAGGAGGCGCGGCGCCGCGGGGCGGAGATCGTGGTCATCAACCCCCTGCGCGAGCGGGCGCTGGTGAGCTTCGTCCATCCGCAGGAGGTGGGCGCCACGCTGCTGAACCGCGGAACGGAGATCGCCACCGTGTACCTGCAGGCGAAGCCGGGGAGCGACGTGGCGGTGCTCAAGGGGATCATGAAGCAGCTGCTGGAGGCCGAGCGGCGCGACCGCGGCCGCGTCATCGACCACGGCTTCATCCGCGCGCACTGCACGGGGTTCGAGGAGCTGGTGGCGGACCTGGACGCCACGCCCTGGACGCAGATCACCGAGCAGAGCGGGCTCACGCAGAACGAGATCCGCGGGGCCACGGAGGTCTACATCCGGTCCCGCGCGACCATCCTCTGCTGGGCGATGGGGCTCACGCAGCACGAGAACGCGGTGGACAACATCATCGCCTGCAGCAACCTGCTGCTGCTGCGCGGCAACGTGGGCCGCCCCGGCGCGGGCCCCTGCCCCGTGCGCGGCCACAGCAACGTGCAGGGCGACCGCACCGTCGGCATCAACTATCGCGCGCCGGAGTGGATCGAGCGGCTGGAGGCGGAGTTCGGCTTCCAGGCGCCGCGGGAGACCGGCCTGGACGTCGTGCACGCGATCGAGGCGATGGCGGAGGGGCGCCTCCGCTTCTTCATGTCCATCGGCGGGAACTTCCTGAGCGCCTCGCCGGACACGGCGCTGGTGGCGGAGGGGCTGAAGTCCATCGACCTGGCGGTCCACGTCACCACCAAGCTGAACCGCACGCACGTGACCGCGGGGCGCGAGGTGATGATCTGGCCGTGCCTGGGGCGGACGGAGCTGGACCGGCAGGCCGGCGGCGAGCAGTTCGTGACGGTGGAGGACTCGATGTCCGTCGTCCACGTCTCCCGCGGGCGCAACCGGCCGGCGTCGCCGCACCTGAAGAGCGAGGTGGCCATCGTCGCCGGGCTGGCGAAGGTGGCGCTGCCGCAGGGGGGCGGAGTGGACTGGGACGCGCTGGCGGCGGACTACGACCGCATCCGCGACCACATCCAGCGGGTGGTGCCGGGGTTCGACGATTACAACCGCCGCGTGCGCGAGCCGGGCGGATTCGTGCTGCGCAACCCCGCCGCGCACCGCGAGTGGAACACGCAGACGGGGCGCGCCAGCTTCGTCGTGGTCCCCACCCCCGACATCCGCCTTCGCGACGGTGAGCTGCGGCTCTTCACCATCCGCTCCCACGACCAGTTCAACACCACCATCTACGGCCTGGACGACCGCTACCGCGGCATCAAGCAGGCGCGCCGCGTGGTGCTGATGCACCCGGACGACATTGCGGAGCGCGGCCTGCGCCCCGGCGACTGGGTGGACGTGCGCTCGCGCGGCGCGGACGGGCGCGAGCGCGTGGCGCCACGATTCCGCGCCGTCGCCTACGACGTGCCGCGGGGGTGCGCGGCCGCCTACTTCCCGGAGGCGAACGTCCTGGTCCCCGTGGGCAGCCGCGCGAAGGGGAGCAACACGCCGTCCAGCAAGATGGTGCCGGTGACGGTGGAGCCCGCCACCAGCAAGGTGGACGTGGTGGGCGTGGACGAGCGCCTGGTGCCTCACGCCGCCTACGAGCAGGCGGACCTGCTCACCGGCGCGGCGGTGTAGCCGTGCGCCCGGGGAGCACCGCGCGGCGCCGCATCGAGCGCGTCACCGTCGGGGCGGACGGTCCCGCTCGGCGCGCGCGGGACGACCTGCTGGCGGTGGAGGAGCCGCTGGAGATCCGCATCGTCGG
>DATAAG010000498.1:0-17498 GCA_036260235.1 Longimicrobium sp. | reverse complement strand
CCCCCGCCGCCGCCGCCGGAGGTGATCCACGCCGAGGTGATGTTCACGCCCGGCGCGAAAACGTCCAGGCAGCTTCCCCAGTTGGAGAACGATGCGCGCTGGTCGCTGGAGTTGGTGGCGCCCACCGTGAGGGCGTTCGCCACGCGCGCCGGCGAGTAGTTGCACGCGCTCGCGCTGTTGTTCCCCGCCGCGGCCACCACGGTCACGCCGCTGTTGATCAGGTTGTTCACGGCGTCGTCCGCGGCCTGGTTGGCCGGGCCACCCAGCGACATGTTGGCCACGGCGGGCTTCACGTGGTTGGCGGCCACCCAGTTCAGGCCGGCGATGAAGTCCGACCAGGTGCCGGAGTTGTCGCAGTACAGAACGCGCACCGCGATCAGCGACACCTCTTTCGCCACCCCGTACGTGGTGCCGCCCACGGTGCCGGCCACGTGGGTGCCGTGCCCGTTGCAGTCCTGCCCGTTGCCGCCCAGCGCATCGTAGCCCACGGAGGCGCGGCCGTAGAATTCGTAATGGCTCGTCTCGATCCCCGTGTCGAGGATGTAGGCGCGAACGCCTGCGCCGGTGGGCGTGTAGGTGTAGGTGCCGTTCAGGGGGAGGTTGCGCTGGTCGATGCGGTCCAGCCCCCAGGTGGCGTAGTACTGCGTGGTGGCTGCGGTCACGCGCGCGTCCTGCTCGATGTACGCGACGTGCGGATTGTGGCTCAGGGCGACCAATTGCCCCGCGTTGAGGGTGCCGGCGAAGCCGTTGAGCGCCGCGGTGTAGACGTGCTTCGGGCTGACCCCGGCGGCGGCCGCCACCGAGCGCGGGTTGGCGTCGTCCTTGAGTACCACGATGTATGAGCCGTGGACCGGGTCCCTGGCGGCCGACAGCACGGGGGCGCCGCCCGGAGCCGTGGCGAGGACGGGGGTCTGCTGGTCTGAGCAGGCGGCCGTGGCCGCGAGCACCGCGATGGCGAGGAACCGTTTCGACCGCATGGCTCTCCTCCACTGAAGGGGGTGACAATAGGCGCGGACCTATCCCGCGCGGATAAAAAATGATCCGATGGATGCGCTCCACGGAATCAGACCGGGCGCGCTACGGCGTCATCCGTAGACGGTTGCATCACACACAGCAATGCTTCTATCTCTGCACCGCTCAAAAAGGGTCTTTTTTCATGGTAAGCATTCGCGTCTTGAAAGGCAAGTGCTGCGATCGGGCGGTCGTCCATTCCCGCTCTCTGGTGCGCCAGCTTCTGGTGCTCAAAGGCATCAACCGGCTGGACCCCAGGTGCGTGCAGTCGCTGGTGGACCGCTTACACCCTGAAAGGCCGCCAGAGGTGCTGTACGCGCCGGTGCGGCCCGGGTGGGAGTTCCAGCCATACCAGATCAGCACCAGGGCCGGCGGCGTCCGCGGCGAGTAGCCGGACAGCGCCACAGAACCGCCGAGAGCCGCGGCTCCCGCTGCTTGCGCGGCCTGTGGCCCCGCGTAGCTTACCGGAGATGAATCCCTCTCCCTCCGCAGGGCCGTATCCCTTGCAGGACGCTCCATCCACGGTCCATCCGCCCGCCGCGAACGCGGACGCCGCGCTGCTGCGCCGCATGGCCGCGGGCGACGAGTCCGCGCTGGGCGCGCTGTACGACCGCTGGTCGCCGCTGGTGCACTCCGTGGTGATGCGCATCGCGGGCGACCCGGACGACGCGGAGGAACTGGTGGAAGAGACCTTTCTGCAGGCGTGGCGGCAGGCGGGCAGCTACCAGGATTCGCGCGGGGGCGTGGCTACCTGGCTGGCGGTGATGGCCCGCAGCCGCTCGCTGGACCGGGTGCGCCTGGCCGGCCACCGCCGCGCCGCCGCGGCGGAACCGCTGGAGGCGGCGGAGGGGACGGGTGCGCTGGATCCCAGCCCGCTGGACGCCGCCGAGGTCGCGGAGACGCGGCAGGTCGTCCGGGCGGCGCTGGACCGGCTGCCGGCGGACCAGCGCGAGACGCTGGAGATGGCCTACTATCGGGGGATGAGCCAGTCGGAGATCGCCGCGGCCACGGGGCAGCCGCTGGGCACCGTAAAGACGCGGTGCCGGCTGGGGCTGCAGAAGCTCAGGGAGGCGCTGTCGGTGCTGGGGGACGGGCGATGACGGACGAACCGATGCACCCGGAGCTCCGGGACGCGCTCGCCGCCGAGGCGGTGGACGCGCTGGACGGCGAGGAGCGCGAGCGCCTGCTCGCGCACCTGGCCGGCTGCGAGCCGTGCCGGGCGGAGCTGGCGGCGCTGCGCGAGTCCGCGGCGGCGCTGGCCCTCGCCGCGCCCGCGCGCCCGATGGAGCCCGCCCGCGCCGGCCGCCTCCGCGACCGCCTCCTCGCCCGCGCCGCCGCCGGGCGCCCCGCTGCCTCCGCTGATGGAGACGACGTCACCCTCGTCGCCCCGCCGGCGTCCGACGCTTCTGCCGGGCCGGGGGACGACGTTACGATGATCGCCCCGCCGCCCTCCGAGCCTCCGGCCAGGGCCGCGGACGACGTCGCGGCCATCGTCCGTCCTCCGTCTGAGCCTTCGGCAACGCCCGCGGATGACATCACGGCCATCGCCCCGCCGCCCTCGGTCACCGCGAATCCACAGGTGATCCCCATCACCGCCGCGCGCCGCCGGTCCACGCTGGTTCCGTGGCTGGCCGCGGCGGCGTCGCTGGTGCTGCTGCTGGCGGCGGCGGCGTACGCGGCCTCGCTGCGCGGCCGGCTGCGGTCGCTGGAGGAGCAGGTCGCCGCCGCGGAGCGGGAGCGCGGCGAGCTGGCGCGGCGGATGCGCGAGCGCGAGGCCACGCTGGCGGCGATCTCCGCCCCCAGCGCGCGGGTGATCGAGATGGCGGCGGCGCAGCCGGCGGCGCCGAGCGGGCGCATGTTCTGGGACCCCGCGACGAACCGCTGGACCTTCTTTGCGCACAACCTTCCGGCGGTGCGCGCGGGGCGCGAGTACCAGCTGTGGCTGGTGACCGCGGACGACCGCAAGATCAGCGCGGGCACCTTCCGCCCCGACCCGAGCGGCCATGCCGTGGTGCAGGCCACGTACGCCCTCCCCGCCGACGCCCTCGCCGCCGTGGCCGTGACGGAGGAGCCCGCCGGCGGCCTGCCCCAGCCCAGCGGCCCCATCATCATCGCCGGCGCCGCGTCCACGGAGTAGGAGCAGCGATGCTGCTGGTGGTGATGGCACGACCGATAGAACCGGGCGTGTGAGAGGAGTTTCGGCTTTGTTTCGGAAACATGTTATTTTGGCAGGGGCAGCATTGACAACTGGGCTTGTTTAGCTTAGTTTTAGCGCAGCTTGAGGTTACTCATCCACCATGCGTGGAAGGAGTCACGGAACCGTCCTGGGAGGCTGCGCCTCTTGGGGCGGTTGCGTTTTTCAGGTTACGGCTCGGCAGTCTTCAGGTATCGTTCGTACTGCTTTCGCAGCCGATCCTGCCGCCAGCGGAGCTCTACCGGGAACGCGGTCGCCAGAAACAGCTTTCCTCTGCCTCGTATGGATAGCGCGACCAGGTAGCTGAAATCCCTCAGCGCATGCACGAGGCGCAGTCCATCAGCTCGCGTTCCCGCCAGACCACCACTCGCTCCCCCTCACCTTCGCGCAGGATGGCACCGGGCCAGCCAATCCGCTCGCATCGCCGGAAGTCGGGAAGCCGCTCCTTCTGGACAGTGCCATCGCGCTCCACTTCCTGATCTTCCGTGATCAGGTGCCAGAATCCTTCTTCTTTACCCTTCTGGTACGGCGCCGTGTTGATCCTGACCAGCTGCCCACCGACTTAGACTTTCGACCACTTCACCTCGAAGTCAGCGGGATTTCCATGGCCCATGCCGTGCCGTTGCTTGATTCTGCGCAACTCGCGCGCAACCCTGGAGGCGCTGTCCGTGGGACATGAGATCGCACCAAGGACCATCACGGGCACCTGGTCTCGCTCCAGGTGCCCGCTTTCATCGCAGTAGAGGTTGATTTCGGCCATGCGAGGTGGAAAGTGAAAAGAGTGGTGATTCGAACGATCACCCTTCCGGAAAGAGGCGTCAAGATCGCTGCGCGGCGCGTGATCCGCGGTGACGTGCCCTCGAATCAACCGCTCTAGCCGATGCGCTCGAGGAGGGCGATGGGGAGGTCGGCGAAGACCTCGCTCGCGTCCAGGCCGTGCCTGCCGGCGCGCAGCTCCTCGCCGGTGAGGGCGTTGCGGTAGTGGCCGGCCAGCTCGCCCGGGAGCGGGATGCGGGTGCCCGCCCAGTCCGCCGCCTCCGGGATGGCGAAGCCGCGGTCGCGGGTGAGCGCGGCCACCAGGCGCGGCACCACGGCGATCGCCGCCGCGCCTTCCCCGGTCCGCGCGAAGGCGACCACGTGCTCCGCGCGGTCGCCCTCCGCCGGCAGCGGCACGTACGCGCCGCCGGTGAACGCGTCCGGGAGCGCCAGCCGCATCCGCAGCGCGGTCTGCACCACGTGCAGCTTGATGCGCCCGTCCTCCCATCCCTCCACCATCTCCCGCGCCGCTCCGCGCAGCCCCGCCTCGCCCCGCCCCGCCTCGATGGACGCCATCAGCCCCCGCCGCAGCTCGTAATCGACGGGACGGCGGTTGTCGGGATCCACCAGCGAGAAGTCCCAGCTCTCCTGCCCCTGGTAGATGTCCGGCACCCCCGGCGAGGCGATCTTCACCAGCGTCTGCGCCAGCGAGTTGACCATCCCCAGCCGCGCGACCGTCCGCTGGAAGGGGAGAAGGTCGTCCAGGAACGCGTTCTCCCCCCCGGCCAGCACGTCCGCCACGAAATCGCGCAGCCCCTCGTCGTACGCGGCGTTGGGGTTCAGCCAGCTGGTGTGGCGCTTGGCCTCGCGCGTGGCCTTCTCCATGTACGCCTGTACGCGGCCCGTGAAGTCCTGCCGCGCCTGGTCGTCCAGCTCGCCGAAGGGCCAGGCGCCCACCAGCGACTGGTAGAGCAGGTACTCGTCGTTCGCGTCCGGCACCGGCCGTTTGCCGTCCCGCCTGAGCTTCGCGGCGTTGAAGCCGTGCCAGGCGTTCACCCGCTCCGACCAGAGCTCCGGGATCTCCGAGAGGACGTTGATGCGGGCGCGCACGTCCTCGCTGCGCTTGGTGTCGTGCGTGCTGCTGGTGGAGAGCGCGTGCGGCCACCGCTCCGCCCGCTCCAGGTTGAAGGCGTGGAACTCCTCGGGGCTGAGGCCGAAGCGGTCCGGCTCGCCGCCCACCTCGTTGAGCGAGACCAGGCGGTTGAAGACGTAGAAGGTGGTGTCCTCCACCCCCTTGGCCATCACCGGCCCGGTGAGCTGCTGGAACTTCATCACGAAGCGCTCGTGCTGCCGCGCCGCGGCGGGGTCCAGCGAGTCCGGCCACTCCAGCAGCAGCGTGTTGCGGACGAAGTCGAAGACGTCGGGGCTCGTCGTCCGGTTGCGCTCCTTCGCCAGCTCCACCGCCTGTTCCACGTACCCCCGGTCGCGCTCCGTGACGGCGCCGCTCCCCGCCTCGATGTAGGTGCGGTAGACGGGAAAGCAGGCGATCACCTCGCGCAGGGCGTCGCGCAGGCTTCCCCAGGTAAAGTCGCGCGAGCAGCGGTTGCGCTCGCTGATGCGGTCCAGCAGGGTGGTGAGGACCGTCAGCTCGCTCACCAGCGACGAGCGCAGGATGAGCCGCTTCTTCTCGTAGACCAGCGTCTCGAAGTCGTCGCGGAGGCCGGTGAACGCGCGGTAGATCGCATCCATCTTCTCCTCGTTCGCCGCCGCGACGAAGAGGCCGTTCACCCGGTTGAGGAACTCGTAGCCCACCGTCCCCTCCACCGGCCACTCGTCCGGGAGCGGCTCGTCGCCGGTGAGGATCTTCTCCACCAGGACGTAGAAGTTCTCCGTGCGCTCCAGCCCCATCGCCATGCGCTGCAGGTTGACCAGGTAGCGCCGCGGATCGTACAGCCCGTCCGGGTGGTCGATGCGAAGGCCGGTGACGACGCCCTCGTGCACCAGGGTGCGGATCAGGCGGTGCGTGGCCTGGAAGACGCGGCCCCGCTCCACCCGCACCCCGGCCAGGTCGTTGACGTCGAAGAAGCGCCGGTAGTTGATCTCCTCCGCCGCCACCCGCCAGTACGCCAGCCGGTACGCCTGCTCCCCCAGCAGCCGGTCCAGCGCGTCGAACGAGTGCCCGTCGCCCGGCGTGCCGTTGAACTGCGCGACGGCGGCGTCCAGCGCCTGGCGGACGGCATCCGACCGGTACACCAGGTCCCGCAGCCGCCGCCGGTTGACGATGCGCTCGCGGGAGCGCTCCTTGACGCTCTCCGGGTCCCGCCGCCGCGCCGGCGGCAGGCGGCGCAGCGCCGCGGCGACGGACTCCAGCTCCATCCGGTCGGGGTCGTCCGCGGGGGCGGAGAGCTTCTCCAGCGCCAGCTCCAGCACGGCGGCGGTGCTGGCGGGCGCGGCGGGAAAGACGTTCTCGTAGTACTCGATCCGGAACTGCCCGGCCTCGTACACCAGCCTGAGCTCGCCCTTCTCCAGCACGCGGCCGTACTGGTCGCCCAGCACGGGAAGGAGCACCTTCCCCGCCAGCTCCGGGTTGCGCGGGTTCCAGTCGATGTCGAAGTGCCGGGCGTAGTCCGACGAGGGGCCGTTCTCCAGCACGCTCATCCACCAGCGGTTGCGCCTGCCGCGGGCCCCCATGGCGATCCCCATGTGGTTGGGGACGATGTCCAGCACGTGGCCCAGTCCGTGCTCACGCAGCGCCGCCGACATCCTCGCCAGGTCGCGCCGGGTGCCGATCTCCCGGTTGAGCCGCTTGTGGTCCACGATGTCGTAGCCGTGCATGCTCCCCGGCCGCGCCTGCAGGTACGGCGAGGCGTACAGGTCGCTGACGCCCAGCTCCGCCAGGTACGGCACCAGCGCGGTGGCGTGGCGGAAGGTGAAGTCGCGGTTGAACTGCAGGCGGTACGTGGCCGTGGGAATGCGGCGGCGTGGCCCTGCGGCCCGGTCCGATGGATTCACGTCGATGTCGATCGGGATGCGAGGTGCGCGGCCGGATTCGCCGCGCGTCGGCGGGGGGCGGAGCAAGAAGCGGGCACGACGGGGGATAGGGGATAGGGAATAGGGAATAGGGAACAGGGGGCAGAGTTCGGAGGCAAGGTGCGGTGCGTTCGGGCCGGCGTCTGTACCCGGGCGGCTGAAGCCGCGGCTGGAACGGCGGAAAGCCCCGCAAACTGCGCGGGGCTTCACGGCGATGATGTCGTGATCTGTCGTTCCGAGGGAGCGCCGCGCCGGACCTGCATCGTGCACGTAGCCGGGGCGCAACCGGGGAATCTACTTTCCCGGCCTGGTGGCTTGCCGAAGCGCGTCGAGGCTTCGACCGCGGCGGCGGCACAGACCGGCCCCCGCGCTGGTCGAGTCCGCGCAGGCGGACTTCGCGAGTTCCCAGCGGCGAATGATGCTCCTTGCGGATCTAACCCGGGCCGCCGAGTCCGCGCAGGCGGACTCTGTGAAGTTGTAGCGGCGAATTCGTTCGCTCCCGCGGGCGGATGGCACGTCACCGGATCAGGTTCGCAATGAGCATCGTTCGCTCCGGGAGGCGGGGCGGACGACCGGCGGCGGAAACGCCAGACGACGCATCGACGTTTACACCCTCTCCCGCGTGCGGGAGAGGGTGCGAGCCTGAGCGAGCGGGTGAGGGCTCCCCGCCGCAGCACCATTCCAAGCAGAAAGACAGACCCGGATGGATCAGCACCAGCCCAACGACCCGGACAGCGATCAGCCAGAGGCCCGGGCGGCGACCGCAACGGAAGAGGAGCAGCCCGAGACCGCCGCCGATGAATCCGACGCGGACGCGTCCGCCGCGTCCGACACGGACCGGCCGGTCAACGCGGGCGACGCGTTCGTGACGCAAGGGACGGGGCCGCGCGGCGGCGCCGGCGACGCGCACGCCTCCAGCGGCGGCGCGGGGGACCGGCGAAAGGCGCCGCGGCCGCCGCTCCCCTTCGGGTGGACCAGCCCGGGGCAGGCCGGCAAACCCGTCTCGCCGGACCACTACGTTCCCGGCTTCCTGGAGACCGCCACCACCGCCTGGCCCGGCAAGCCGTATCCCCTCGGCGCCACCTGGGACGGCAAGGGGACCAACTTCGCCATCTACTCCGAGGCGGCGTGGGAGGTGGAGCTCTGCACCTTCGACGCGCCCGACGACGCGCAGCCCTCGCGCACCTACCGCCTGCGCGAGCGCACCGCCTTCGTCTGGCACGGCTACGTGGAGGGCCTGGGGCCCGGCACCTTCTACGGCTACCGCATCAACGGCCCGTACGACCCCGGCCGGGGGCAGCGCTGCAACCCGTTCAAGCTGCTCATCGACCCCTACGCCCGCGCCCTGGCCGGCCGGGTGAACTGGGACGCCCACCCCTTCGGCTACCCGTTCGACCAGCCCGGCGACGACTGGGTGCTGGACGACACCGACGACGCCTGGGGCGTGCCCAAGGGCGTGGTGGTGGCGGAGGGCGACTTCGACTGGCGCGGCGACAAGCCGCCGGCCATCCCCTGGCACGAGACCGTCATCTACGAGGCGCACGTCAAGGGCCTGACGATGCTCCATCCCGACGTGCCGGAGGAGGTCCGCGGCACCTACGCGGCGGTGGCGCACCCCGCCGTCATCGAGCACCTCAGGTCGCTGGGCGTCACCGCCATCGAGCTGCTGCCGGTGCACGAGATCGTGGACGACTACTTCCTGGTGCAGAGGGGGCTGCGCAACTACTGGGGATACAACACCATCGGCTACTTTGCGCCGGCGGGGCGCTACGCCAGCGTGCGCGACTACGGCGCGCAGGTGCGCGAGTTCAAGGAGATGGTGCGGGCGCTGCACGAGGCGGGGATCGAGGTCATCCTCGACGTGGTCTACAACCACACCGCCGAGGGGAACCACATGGGGCCCACCCTGTCGTTCAAGGGGATCGACAACCGCACCTACTACCGCACGGTGCGGGGCCAGCCGCGCTTCTACATGGACTACACCGGCACCGGCAACTCGCTGAACATGGTGCATCCCCAGGCGCTGCAGCTGGTGATGGACAGCCTGCGCTACTGGGTGCAGGAGATGCACGTGGACGGCTTCCGCTTCGACCTGGCCAGCACGCTCGCCCGCGAGCTGCACGAGGTGGACCGCCTGTCGTCGTTCTTCGACGTCATCCACCAGGACCCCGTCATCAGCCGCGTCAAGCTGATCGCGGAGCCGTGGGACGTGGGCGAGGGCGGGTACCAGGTGGGCAACTTTCCCGTGCTGTGGGCGGAGTGGAACGGCAAGTACCGCGACACCGTGCGCTCGTACTGGCGCGGCGACCCGGGCATCCTGGGCGAGCTGGGCTACCGGCTGACCGGCAGCAGCGACCTGTACGAGAACGACGGGCGTAAGCCGCACGCCAGCATCAACTTCGTGGTGGCGCACGACGGGTTCACGCTGCACGACCTGGTGAGCTACAACCACAAGCACAACGACGCCAACGGCGAGAACAACCAGGACGGCGACAACAACAACCACTCGTACAACTTCGGCGTGGAGGGGCCCACCGACCGGCCGGACATCCTGCGCGCGCGCGAGCGGCAGAAGCGCAACTTCCTGGCGACGCTGCTGCTGTCCCAGGGGGTGCCCATGATCTGCCACGGGGACGAGATGGGGCGCACGCAGCACGGCAACAACAACGCGTACGCGCAGGACAACGAGCTCAGCTGGGTGCACTGGCAGCTGGGCGAGCGCGAGCGCGAGCTGCTGGAGTTCACCCGGCGGGTGGCGCGGCTGCGGCGGGAGCATCCCACCTTCCGGCGCCGCAAGTTCTTTCGCGGGCGCGAGATCCGCGGCAGCGACGTGCGCGACCTGGTGTGGCTGAACCCCGACGGCACCGAGATGACGGACGAGGACTGGACCAGCGGCTACGTGCGCTGCTTCGGGATGGCGATGGGCGGCGAGGCCATGGAGGAGTGGGACGAGAAGGGCGAGCAGACCACCGACGCCAACTTCCTCCTGCTCTTCAACGCCGACGGCGCCGCCATCGACTTCACCCTGCCGGACTTCGGGCGGTCGCGCGGGTGGTGCGTGATGCTGGACACGGCGCGCCCGGAGCTGCCGGAGAAGCACCTGTGCCTTCCCGACGGGCAGACGGTCACCCTCGAGGGCCGGTCGATGATGGTGCTGATCGAGGACGAACAGGGCGTCTCGCAGGTCGACGGCGAGGGTGCCGCGGGCTAAAAAAAAGAATGGCCTCACACGGAGTCAACGGAGTCAACGGAGGAAAGAAATCAGAACTCCGTAGACTCCGTTGACTCCGTGTGAGGCAAAAGCAGTTCAGGCATTTCAGCCGGATCAGGGATGAGAGAGACGAGCGAGTGGCGCCTGCCCTTCGGCGCGAACGTGGTGGAGGAGGGCGTGGAGTTCGGCGTCTGGGCGCCGTCCAGCCGCACGGTGGACGTGGTGGTCTACGGGCCGGACGCGGAGGCCGTGCATCCCCTCGCGGCGGGGGAGGACGGCTGGTTCGCGGGGACGGTCGCGGGGATCGGCGCGGGGGCGCGGTACAGGTTCCGGCTCGACGGGAGGGACGCCTTTCCCGATCCCGCCTCGCGCTCGCAGCCGGACGGCGTGCACGAGCCGTCGGAGGTGGTCGATCCCTCCGCCTTCCGCTGGACGGACGGCGGATGGAAGGGCGTCTCCGCGGACGAGCTGGTGATCTACGAGCTGCACGTGGGGACGGCGACGGACGCGGGGACCTTCGACGCGCTGATCGGGCGGCTGGACGAGATCGCGGCCCTCGGCGCGAACGCGGTGGAGCCGATGCCCGTCGCGGAGTTTCCCGGCGCGCGCAACTGGGGATACGACGGCGTCTACCCGTACGCGCCGGAGTCGTCGTACGGCGGGGCGGAGGGGTTCCGGCGCTTCGTGGACGCGGCGCACGCGCGGGGGCTGGCCGTCATCCTGGACGTGGTCTACAACCACCTGGGCCCGGAGGGCAACTACCTGCACGCGGTCACCGGCGGCCAGTACTTCACGAACCGGCATCACACCCCCTGGGGCGATGCGATCGACTACGGCCGGCGCCCCGTGCGCGAGCTCGCCATCCAGAACGCGCTGCACTGGGCGCATGAATACCACGTGGACGGGCTGCGGATGGACGCCACGCACGCCATCCTGGACGATTCGGAGACGCACCTGCTGCAGGAGCTTTCCACCCGCGTCCGCGCCGCGCTCCCCGCGGACCGGCGCTTCGTGCTGATCGCGGAGGACGAGCGCAACGAGCGGCGGGTGCTGCTGCCGCCGCCGGAGGGGTGCGGGCTGGACGGCGTGTGGGCGGACGACTTCCATCACCAGCTGCGCCGCCACACCGCCGGCGACCACGAGGCGTACTTCGGCGACTACACGGGAAGCGTGGACGACATCGTCCGCACGCTGCGGCGGGGATGGTTCTACGAGGGGCAGGAGTCGAAGAACCACGGCGCGCCCCGCGGCACCCCGGCGGACGGGCTGCCGCCGCGCGGCTTCGTGCACTGCATCCAGAACCACGACCAGGTGGGGAACCGCGCCTTCGGCGACCGGCTGACGGAAAGCGTGCCGCTGGCCGTCTACCGCGCCGCCAGCGCGCTGCTGCTCCTTTCGCCCTACACGCCGCTGCTGTGGATGGGGCAGGAGTGGGCCGCGACCACGCCCTTTCAGTACTTCACCGACCATCCGCCGGAGCTGGGCAAGCTGGTGACGGAGGGGCGGCGCAAGGAGTTCGGCAAGTTCAGCGCGTTCGCGGACCCCGCCGTGCGCGAGCGCATCCCCGACCCGCAGGCGGCTTCGACCTTCGAGCGCTCGCGCCTGCGCTGGGACGAGCGCGAGCGGATGCCGCACGCCGGCGTGCTGGCGCTCTACCGCGAGCTGCTGGCCCTGCGCCGCGCGCACCCCGCGCTCCGCCGCCGCGACCGCGACGGGTTCGCCGTCGCCGCGCTGGGGGAGCATGCGCTCTCCCTTCGTCGCGCGGCCGGGGACGGCGCCGCGCTCCTGCTCGTCGTCTCGCTGGACGGTCCGCTCTCCGCAGACCTGCAGGCGCGGGAGGAGACCCGCGGCCGGTGGGAGCTGCTGCTTTCCACCGAAGAAGCACGGTTCGGCGGCGAGGCGGAGGGGGCGATCGCGCGCCTCTCGCCCGACGGGCGGCTGGAGATGAGCGGGGCGGGGGCGGTGGTCCTGGAGGGCGGCGGCGGGTGAGGCGAGCCCCGCGTGGGCCCCTCCCCCCGGCCCCCTCCCCGCTCGTTCCTCGCGGAGAGGGGGAGAACCGCAACGGCGTCGCAATCCCGACCTTGGTCATCCTGAGGAAGGCGCCGCACAGACCCATCCCCTCCCTGAATCTCTGGCGCCGGCCGAAGGATCTACCTGCCCCACCTGGTGGCCTGATTTCCGGCGCGACCCTGCCCCACGAGTCCGCGCAGGCGGATTTTGCGCTTTCCCGGCAGCGAACTCATTCGCTCCTGGAAGCGGGTTGCGCGATTTACCTGGTCAGATCGGCAATCGGCATCATTCGCTCTTCGTGATGCGCTCCGCAGACCGGCGGTGCCCGTCATCTTCATTGACTTCGGGGAACATCTGAATTACCCATATCGCCTTCCGTTCATCCCCCTGTTGTGCCCGTTCGGTCTCCTTCCCCCATCCGCAGACAGGAATCCACACCATGAAGACGTACAAGGTCGTGCAGTTCACCCCCAAGCTTGCCGGCGGCGTGTTCTCGAATACCGGCGAGCCGATCGGCACGCAGGTGGAGAACGCAATCAGGGAGCAGGCGGCCGCGGGGTGGGAGTTCGTGTCCTACCAGACGGTGCACGCCCTGGTGAACCCCGGGTGCCTGGCCTCGCTGCTGGGGCGGAAGGCGGAGGTGGTGTACTACGACGTGATGATCTTCTCGAAGTGATCGGTGGATCGATCCTGAAAAGGATGGGCCTCACGCAAAGTCAGCAGAGTCAGCAGAGTTCGGCTTTTCGACTCTGCTGACTCTGCTGACTCTGCTGACTCTGCGTGGAGGCCTTATCTTTTTTCGTTTCGATCAGCGGCGGAACTTCCCGTCCGGCCAGCCGCGGTAGGTCATGCAGCTCTTCTGGGCGGCCTCCACGCCGCCGGAGACGGAATCGCAGCGTGCCTTGTCCGCCTCGTACTGCCGGCGGTCGGCGTCGCGGATCTGCTTTGCCGCGGCGGCATCTTCCCCGCCGCCGCACCCCGCCAGCAGCATCGCCGATCCCATCGCCAGCAGCAAAGAGCGGGTGCTCATCTCGGTCTTTCCCGGTTCGCCCTGCGTTGCGCCGCCGCCTGCCCCCGGCTCCATCATACCGCCACCGCACCCCGCCAGCCAGTCCGCGACGCCGCCGGCATTAGTTGTCCGCGAAGGCGGACAGCGTGTAGTTGTTGCGGCGATCTCGATCGCTGGTCGTGAGGCCGGCTTCATGGGATGGGTCCCGCGGTCCGCATCCTCACAGCGGGATCTGCGCCCCAGTTCCACCATGCGGCTGGGCGGCAGGCCGAAGAAGGCCGTGGCCGGGCGCGCGTTGCGCGACATCACCGCGAACAGCCCGCGCCCTGGACGCCGTCCGCGGGCATGGCGGGGCTTCGAGTCCTGGTTTGCTAGGCCCCAGGGTGGCATTGCGGCGGATCGGCGCCGGACGGATTGGCCTATTGTCGGCGTCCTTCGCCGCGCTTACACTGCGGCGGGAGCGTGCGGCGTTCGCCAACCCTCCGTCTCCTCCGCACGGCCTTCCATTCCTCCTCCGAAAGATCCCATGCCTCGCTACGTGGAGTTCACCGCCGCCGACGGCTCCTCGCTCCTGGTGGAGGTGCCCGGCTCCGCCACGCCTTCCCCCGGAAGCACCGTCCGGGCGGGGGCGGTCGATCGGGTCGCCGACGCCGCGACGGGAGCCGTCGTGCGTGCCCAGGGCCGGTTCGAGGAGATGATCAACACGGCGGTGCGGCAGAACGCCCGGGCGTTCGTCGACTCCGTGATGGGCCTGCCGCAGCCACCGGACGAGGTGGAGGTGTCGTTCGGGCTGGTGGTGACCGGCGAGCTGGGAAACGCGGCCGTCTGCAAGGCGGGGGGAGAGGCCAACTACACCGTGAAGCTGGTGTGGAACCGGCTTCGGGAAGGGGAAGCCCCGGATCGCAGGCGGGGCTCCGGCGTCTGACGGTCCGGACGGGTTCACCGCGCTTCGTTCGTTCGCCCGGCCCTGGCCGCCTGCTCGCACGGGAGTGACAGCATGCATCCCGACCAATGGAAGCACGGGATCGTTCGCATTCTGACCGCGGACGGTGCAACCGCCGGCACCGGCTTTCTGGCGAGCGCGCAGGGGCTGATCGCCACCTGCGCGCATGTGGTCGCCGCCGCGGGCGCCGGGCCGGGGGGCACCGTGAACGTCTCGTTCCGCGGCGAGCCGGGCCGCATGGCCGCGCAGGTGATCCCGGAGTCGTGGCTGCCCGAGAACGAGGGCGACGTCGCCGTGCTCAGGCTGTCGGGGCTCCCGCCGGAGCGCGCCGTCTCGCTGCGGCTGGGCAGCTCCGAGCGGTGCGACGGACGCGCCTTTCAGACCTACGGCTACCCGGCCTGGAACCCGGCCGACGGCGTCCCGGGCGCGGGGGAGGTGGTGGGCGACGGGGCTCGCGGGGGGCGCCGCGTGCTCGGCGTGCGGAGCCAGGAGATCACGCGGGGGTTCAGCGGCGCCCCCGCGTGGGACCCGGAGCGCCGCTGGGTTATCGGCGTGATCAACGAGATCACCGTGCCCGACGAGTACGGCCGCAACGTGCAGACGGCGTTCGTCACGCCCAGCGAGGCGCTGCGCGAGGCGTGCGGAGAGCTGGAGGTCGTCACCCTGGCCGACGCGGTGTTCCGCCAGTGGTCCCGCCGGGTGCAGGACGAGCGCGCCCGGGTGTTCGCCCCGCAGGTGGACAACTCCCCCGGGCTGCTGGACCCCCCGTTGCGCGCGGAGCTCGACCGGTTTCTGCAGGAGCCGGGGTGGCACGTCCGCATGGAGGGCCGCCTGCGCGCCATGCGCGAGCAGGCGGAGGACTTCTCCGAGCTGTCGTGGCTCGCGCGCGCGCTGCACATCGACTGCGGCGGGAGCTACGAGGGCATCGTGGCGGCGGTCGGCGAGCTGATGGCGCGCCAGCCGGGCGACGCCGTGCACGCGGTGGTCACCCGGCTGGAGCGCGAAGCCGAAGCCGAGGGCCCGGGGCAGGGCCTCGCGCGGCTGCGCCTGCCCCGCGCGCGGGAGCTGGCGAGCCGCCTGAGCGGGCTGCGCCGCCTGCTGGAGGAGCCGGACCGCATCCGCTTCGAGCGCTGCTACCTGGTGCTGGGGAGCACCGGGGCTGGCAAGACCCACTTCGTCAGCTCGCTGCTGGGGAGGGGCGCGTCGTGGGGCGGCACCCTGGACCACCCCGTCCTTCCCCTTCCGCTCAGCACCTTCTACCGGGACGAGCCGCTGGCGGAGCTCGTCCTTCAGGGGGCGGCGCAGGCCTCGGGGATCCGCTGGGACGACCTTGCCGCGCTGGACCGCTTTCTGGGCGACGAGGCCGGCGGCGCGCGCGTGGTGGTGGTGCTGGACGACCTGCAGAAGTGGCTCGCCGCGCGCCCGGACTTCCTGGACGACCTGGTGGACACCGTCTCGTCGCACACCCACCTGCACAGCCTGTACTGGCTGCTCCTCCTGGAGCACACCACCTATCCCGAGGTCGCGGGCCGCGGCCCCTTCTGGGCCAGGTACGGGCCGGAGAGCGACACCGGGTGGGTCATGCTGGACGAGGTGAACCGCACCCGGCGGGTGGGGATCGAGATGCTGCGCCGGGCGTGGGACGCCGACGCGATCGAGACGGAGTGGCTCGACGAGCACGAGGCGGTGGCGCGGTACCTTACCGTGCCCTTCGTCGCGCGGGTGGCCATCGACCTCAAGCTCGGGCCCGCGGAGGTGGCCACCCTTCACTTCGTGGACTTCGTGCAGGCGTTCTGGCAGACGCGCCGGAGCGCCTTCGACTACGACCTGCTCGCGGCGCACGGCGCGGACCGGGCGCGCGCCGAGGTGGTAGTGAACAACGCGCTCGTCTCCATCGTGCAGCACCTGGCCGAGACCGGCGACTTTTCCCCCGACGCCGCCCGCCTGGCCGCCCGGGTGACGGCGGACGAGCCCGGGCTGGCGGCCGAGGCCGCGCGGGCGGCCCTTCGCGTGCTGGCGCGCGCCAACCTGCTGCGCCTGGAACGGGTGGGGGGCGGCGCGGCAGGGGAGCTCACCCGCCTGGGCGAGCGGGTGCTGATCCACTTCGAGATGTTCTGGGAGTACCACATGGCCCTGCACCTGAAGGCGGGGGCGGGCTCCGCCGGCGGCCGCGAGGCGGCGCGCCGGCGGCTGGAGGAATGGTTCCGCGCGGTGGAGTCGCACCAGGTGAAGGACGGGGTCTTCGAGTTCCTCCTGCTGCTGACCGACCGCGCCGGCGCGGGTGAGGTGGAGGCCGGGGCCGTCCGGGAGCTGGTGCAGGCGGCGCTGGAGACGAACGAGCCTCCCGCGTCGGCGGTGTGGTTCGCCGGGCCGCGGGCCAGCGAGGCCCTGCAGCGCGACCTGGCGGGGCGGGTGTCGGCGTACGCGCTGGCGGCGGATGCGCCGCGCTCCCTGTTCGCGCTGATGTACTTCCTGGTGGAGGTGCGCCCGGAACTGCTGGACCTGCGCTCGCGGCTGGCGCTGCTGCAGCCCCACTACGGGGCGATGCGCGATGCCTCGCTCTCGCGGTATTTCCTGTTCGCCGTGCGGCGGCTGTTCGGCGCGGCCGGCGACAACGCCGCCATCGCCGCGGCCCTTCCCGGGCTTTCCGGATGCGAGGTGCTGGGAATCTCGCCGCAGCTGGCCCTGCTGACGGCGGAGATCCTGCTGGAGAACGCCGACGTGGGCGTGCGCGATCCCGACGCGGAAGGGTGGAGCGACGACGAGTGGCAGGCCGAAGAGGCGCGCGCGCTCGGGCTGCTGGGGCAGGTGCTGGGCTACTTGGAGGCGTGCGGCCCCGGGGTGGACGCCGAGTACGCGCGGCTTCGCGCCCTGCCGGGCGAGCAGCGGAACCTGTTCCGCGAATCGCTGCTCTTCTTTCTGCTGCGCGGGCTGGCGGATGCCTACGGGGTCGCCGCGTACGGCCTGCTCGACCGGTTCGGGTGGTACCGGCCGGACCCGCGCCGCATCCACCGGCGGATCGCCGTGGAGATGCAGAGGCAGGCCAACATCACGCTGGGAAACGAGTACATGGACATGGGCCCCGAAGAGCGCGCGCGCTTCGAGGAGCTGATCCAGAGGCTGGTGAGCGGCGGCGACCGGCGGGAACGGGAGATCGCCTTCTACCTCATCCGGCACACGCGCGTGACCGGCGGGCGCACGGCGGGCAGATCTGGGCGGAGAGCCCGTCCGGCGGCGGGAGCACGTTTTCGTTCACGCTGCCGGTGGCGGAGGGGTGATGGAGTGATGGAGTGATGGAGTGATGGGGGGATGGGATCGATGCAGGCCTTTCGCC
>DATAAG010000497.1:0-10950 GCA_036260235.1 Longimicrobium sp. | reverse complement strand
GCAGGAGACTTTCACGCCGCAGGGCGGGGGCTCGGTGCAGTGCACCATCGCGGCCCAGCACACGGTGAACACGGACACGGGCGACCTCCTCGTCCTCCTGACGTCGCCGACCGCGCCCGGCGCGGCGTTCGGGCGTCGCTGTAAGTGAAGGTTGCGCAAACACTTGCCGGCTGTAGGGAAAACACCTACAACGGGCGGGGACAAACCTGATGTTGCCGCGTAGGCACGCCCGTGTTATATGGGGGTGCTCCGAACGGCGGCCGGGCGTTTTACCCACCTGGAGAGCCGGCGCGAGAGCCTCGCGGCGGCGGGTCCCAGCACCCGCCCCCGCGCGGCACACGGGTATTCTCCGTTCAGGCAGACGATGACCAGAGCCCTACGCATCGCAGCGCTGGCGCTGCTCCCGCTGGCCGTGGCGGCCAACTGCCGGCCGTACAAGCCGCCCAGGCCGCCCGAGCAGCCGATCGCGTTCTACCACAACGTGCACGCCGGCCCGGTGGCCGAGGGCGGGAACGCCATCCCGTGCATGTACTGCCACTACACGGCCGACCGGTCGGTGGACGCGGGCATTCCCAGCGTGCAGCTGTGCGTGGGGTGCCACGTGCCCGGCAGCAGCGCGCCCACCGCGCTGCGCGGGCAGGCCAACCTGGCGTTCCCCAAGGTCAAGGACAACGGCCGGGACAGCGCCTGGTTCAAGGAGGGGCAGAAGCTGGTGGAGTACTGGCGCAACGGGCAGGGCATCCCCTGGGTGCGCATCCACAAGATCCCCGAGCACGCCAGGTTCCCGCACTACACCCACGTGAACGTGGGGCTGGAGTGCCAGACCTGCCACGGCGAGGTGGAGAAGATGGAGGAGATGATCCAGTTCTCCTCGCTCCGCATGGGCTGGTACATCAGCTGCCACCGCGGCGAGATGCCGCTTTCGCAGAAGGAAGAGGCCGCCGTGCGCGCGCGCTCGTCGTTCATCCAGCGCATGGCCCGCCTGGAGCGCGAGGGGAACGACCTGCGCGGCCTGCGCGCCACCTTCCCCAACCAGCGTGCGTCCACGGACTGCATGGTCTGCCACTACTAGATGCGGCGCCCCGAGAGAAGGACGGCGAGGAGACAGCATGTCTGACGGAATGAAGAGGCGCACCTTCCTCAAGGTGCTGGGCGCGTCCGGGGCGGCGACCGCGACGGTGGGATGCTCCACCCGCGAGGTCGAGAAGCTGATCCCGTACACCGTCCCGCCCGAGGACATCGTCCCCGGCGTGCCCACCTGGTACACCAGCACCTGCCGCGAATGCCCGGCCGGGTGCGGCATCCACGTGGAGACGCACGAGGGGCGCGTCACCAAGGTGGAGGGCAACCCCGAGCACCCCATCAGCCACGGCAACCTGTGCCCGCGCGGCCAGGCGTCGGTCCAGGGGCTGTACCACCCCGACCGCTACCGCGGCCCGCAGCTGATGGAGTTCGGCGTGGACCAGCCGCGCGAGGTGTCGTGGAGCCAGGCGGAGCGGGTGGTGGCGGAGGAGATCCGCCGCGCCCCCCGCGGCAGCGTGGTCTTCCTCACCGGCGGCTACACGGGGACGCTGGGCACCCTGGTGGACCAGTTCGTCGGGGCCATCGGCGCCCGGCGGGTGGACTGGGCGCCGCTGGAGGACGCCCCCCGCGACCTGGACTTCGCCGACGCGGACCTGCTGGTCTCGTTCGGCGCGGACTTCCTGGAGACCTGGGGCTCCCCGGTGGACTACGCGTGGCAGTTCGCGCGGATGCACGGCTACCGCAACGGCCGCCGCGGCCGCTTCGTCTGGGTGGGCCCGCACCGCCCGCTGACGGGCCTCAACTCCGACCTGTGGATCCAGACGCGCCCCGGGACGGAGGCGCTGGTGGCGCAGGCGCTGGCCGGCGGCGCGGACCTGAACCAGGTGGCGCAGCAGACCGGCCCCGCCGAGGGCGCCGCGGAGCGCGCCCGGGCGCTGCAGACGCTGCAGCAGTGGTGGGGCCAGTCCGCGCGCCGGGTGGCCATGGGCCCCGGCGCCGCGGTGCAGGGCCCCAACAGCCAGGCGCTGCGGGCCGCCATGGCCCGGCTGAACGGGCGCGCCGCCCCGCCCCCGGCGGACGCGCGGCCGCTCCAGCAGCTCGTCGCGGCGATGAACGCCGGCCAGGTGCGGGTGATCCTGATGGACGCCAGCAACCCGGTCCACACCGTCCCCGGCGGGCTGAAGTTCGCCGAGGCGCTGCGCCGGGTGCCGGTGCGCGTCAGCTTCAGCGGCATCCCGGACGAGACCACGAAGCTGGCCACGCACATCCTGCCGCAGAGCCACTTCCTGGAGCGCTGGGACGACTACGTGCCGCGCCCGGGCGTCTTCGAGCTGGTGCAGCCGGCGATGAAGCCGGTCTTCAACACGAAGGCCGTCGGCGAGATCGTGCTCGGCATCGCCGCGGGGCTGGGGATCGCGCCGACGGCCGGCGGCGCGCCCATGACCACCTGGCTGGACTACCTGCGGGCCGCCTGGGCGGGGCGTGCGGGGACGGCGGAGGCGTGGCGCGCGGCGCTCAAGCGCGGCGGCGTCTTCCCGGCCGGCGCGCCGGGGACGCAGGGGCTGGGCTTCACCACGCAGGAGCAGGCGGCCGCGCAGCAGCCCGCGGGCGCCGGGGGGACGGCGGCGGTCGCGGGGACGGTGGGCGGCGCCGCCGCCCAGCCGCAGCCGGCGCAGACGCCTCCGCCCGCGGCGGCTCCGGCCCCCGCCGCCGGGTCGGCGGCGTACCAGGCGCCGGCGTACGAGGGGCCGCAGGACGGGCTGCACCTGGTCGTCTATCCTTCCCTCCGCTTCTTCGACGGGCGCACGGCCAACCGGCCCTGGCTGCTGGAGCTGCCGGACCCGATCGCCAAGGTCTCCTGGGACTCGTTCGTGGAGATCCACCCCGCCACCGCCGCGCGGCTGGAGATCGAGCAGGGCGACGAGCTGGAGCTCACCTCGGGGCCGGACCGCAGCGTGCGGGCGCGCGCCTACGTCTGGCCGGGCGTGATGCGCGACACCGTGGCGCTGCAGATGGGGCTGGGGCAGGAGGGCGGCGGGCGCTGGACGGAGGGGCTGGGCGCCAACCCCATGAAGCTGCTGGGGTCCCTGGACCCCGCCACCGGGGCGGTGAACTACGCGGGGATGCGCGTCTCCGTCCGCAAGACGGGCGCGCGCAACGTGACCCGCGCCTTCCCGCAGGGGCTGGTGGAGACCGGCGTGCGCGTGCAGCACGACCGCCGCATCGCGCAGGCCGTCGGGCTCACCACCCTGGCGCGGCTGGACCAGGCGGGCCCCGGGATCATCCCCGGCGAGGACCAGCACATCGAGGAGCTCAAGGGCGCCGGCGGCTTCGTCCCCGAGAAGGTGCGGACGGACCCCGCGTCGTCGTATCCCCCGCCGGGGACGGAGTACGGCGAATACGTGGACGGCGACACCCGCTGGGGGATGGTCATCGACCTTGCGCGGTGCATCGGCTGCGGCGCCTGCCAGGTGGCGTGCAGCGCGGAGAACAACGTCCCGGTCGTGGGCCCCACCGAGGTGCGCAAGGGGCGCGAGATGTGGTGGCTGCGCATCGAGCGCTACTTCGGCGTGAGCCGCCACCCGGAGGAGGCCATGCGCGACGACGCGACGGACGACGTGCGCTTCCTCCCCATGCTCTGCCAGCACTGCGGGCAGGCGCCGTGCGAGCCGGTGTGCCCCGTGTACGCGGCGTACCACACCCCCGACGGGCTGAACGGGCAGGTCTACAACCGCTGCGTGGGCACCCGCTACTGCGCGCAGAACTGCCCCTGGAAGGTGCGCGTCTTCAACTGGTTCACCTACCAGTTCGCCGAGCCGCTGAACTGGCAGCTGAACCCGGACGTGACGGTGCGCGAGAAGGGGGTGATGGAGAAGTGCACCTTCTGCGTGCAGCGCATCCACGAGGCGGAGCGCGCCGCCGCGTCGGAGCTGCGCACGGTGCGCGACGGCGAGATCACCCCGGCGTGCGTGCAGACCTGCCCGACGGAGGTGTTCGTCTTCGGCAACATGTCGGACCGCAACAGCGCCGTGGCGCAGGCGGCCCGCAGCAACCGCGGCTACCGGGCGCTGGGCGAGCTGAACACCCACCCCGCCATCGTCTACCTGAAGAAGGTGACCTTGCACGAGCCCCTGAACGGCGGCCACGACGCGGCGCCGGCGGCCCAGGGCGGCGGCACCGAGCACACGCCGCAGGGCGGCCAGACCCAGGGAGGGCACTGAGATGGTTACGGAGACGCAGGCCGTGACGCGCTCGGCCTTCCACCCGGAGGTCGAGAGCTACGAGCAGGTGAACCGCGACGCCATGCGGCTGCTCACCCGCCCCGGCAGGGGCTACCTGGCGCTGCTGGCCATGTCGGTGGGGCTGGTGGGGCTGCTGGTGTTCGCGGAGCTGCACAACATCATCTACGGCCTGGGGATGATCGGCGACAACTGGGCCGTGATGATCACCACCTTCGTGTTCTGGGTGGGCATCGGCCACGCCGGCACGCTGATCTCCGCGATCCTGTACCTGTTCCGGGCGCCCTGGCGGCAGGCCATCTACCGCTTCGCCGAGGCGATGACGGTGTTCGCGGTGCTCACCGCGGCGCTCTTCCCGCTGCTGCACATCGGCCGGCCCTGGTTCTTCTACTGGCTGCTGCCGCTCCCCAGCCAGCGGGGGATCTGGCCCAACTTCCGCAGCCCGCTGCTGTGGGACGTGTTCGCCGTGACCACCTACCTCACGGTGAGCTCCGTCTTCTTCTACATCGGCCTCATCCCCGACATCGCCGCGGCGCGCGACACCACGACCGACCCGATGCGGAAGAAGGTGTACGGGGTGCTGTCGCTGGGGTGGCGGGGGACGGACCGCGAGTGGCGGCACTTCACCCGGGCCTACCTGTTCCTGGCCGCGCTGGCCACCCCGCTGGTGCTCTCGGTGCACTCGGTGGTGTCGTGGGACTTCGCCGTGTCGATCGTGCCCGGGTGGCACACCACCATCTTCGCCCCGTACTTCGTGGCGGGCGCCATCCTTTCCGGCGTGGCGATGGTGGTCACCATCATGGTGCCGGTGCACCGCATCTTCCGGCTGGGGGCGTACTTCACCCCGGTGCACTACGACCGGCTGGCCAAGCTGCTGCTGCTGACCTCCCTCATCGTGGGCTACGCCTACGGGATGGAGTACTTCATGGCCTACTACTCGGGCGAGCTGTACGAGCGGGACGTGTTCTGGGACCGGGTGACGGGCGACTACTGGTGGGCGGGGTGGTCCATGATCACCTTCAACGCCATCGTCCCGCAGCTGCTGTGGATCAAGAAGATCCGCATGAACCTGAACGCGTTCTTCATCATCTCGGTGTTCGTGAACATCGGGATGTGGTACGAGCGGTTCGTGATCATCGTGCCCTCGCTCAGCCACAGCTACGAGCCCTGGAAGTTCTGGAACCTGCACATGACCTGGGTGGACGCCAGCCTGCTGCTGGGCTCGTTCGGCTGGTTCTTCATGTGGTTCCTGCTCTTCCTGCGCTACCTGCCGGGGCTTTCCATCGCGGAGATCAAGGAGGTGCTGCCGCCGCCGATGAAGCACCAGGGCCCGGCGCACCACCAGCACGACGAGGCGGAGATGGTGGCGGAGACCCTCCCCACCGGCTACAAGGAGTGGGAGGCGCGATGAGCAAGCTGCGTACGGGTGTCCTGGGGGTGTTCCCCCACCTGGACACCGCCACCGAGGCCATCCGGCGGCTGCGGCGGGAGGGGTTCGAGCTGACGGTGTACTCGCCCACCCCGCGGCACGAGGTGGAGGAGGCGCTGGGGACCAAGGAGAGCCCGGTGCGCATCTTCACCCTGATGGGCGCGTTCGCCGGGACGGCGGCGGGAACGGCGCTGGCGGCCTGGGCCTCCATCGTGTGGCCGCTGGTGGTGGGCGGCAAGGAGATCATCTCCATGCCGGCGTTCAGCGTGATCATGTTCGAGCTGACGATCCTGATCGGCGCGCTCAGCACGGTGGCCGGCCTGTTCCTGCTGGGCCGCCTGCCGCACCTGGGGCCGCCGGAGGCGCCCATGTACCACCCGTCGTTCACCGGCGGCAACTTCGGCGTGTTCGCGCACGCCCCCCGCGACCGCTACGCCGACGTGCAGCGGATCATGACGGAGAGCGGATCGGAGGAGGTGCTCGTTGACCACCGCTAACCTGGCGCGCCGGGGGCTGCCCGCGGCTCTGCTGATCCTGGCCGCCTGCACGGACTGGGCGGGGTACGACCTGGACCGGGCGTCCGGGGCCGTGCCGGCCTTCTCGACCATGCGCGACGACGTGACGCCGGACCCGTACCAGATGCCGCGCGAGCCGGTGCCGGGAACGGTGCCCACGCTGCACCCCCTGGGCGACGTGCCGGCCGCGTACACGCAGTCGCAGCTGGACAGCATCGCCCCCACGCTCACCAACCCGCTGCCGCGCACCCCGCAGGTGCTGGCGCGTGGCAAGCTGCAGTACGACCGCAACTGCGCCGTCTGCCACGGCGCCCTGGGCGACGGCCGGGGGACGGTGATCGACGCGCAGAACAAGTTCCCGTACGCGCCGGCGCTGAACGCCGGGCCCTCGCAGGCCCGCTCCGACGGCTACCTCTACGGGGTGATCGACGTGGGCCGCGGCCTCATGCCGCCGTACGGCGCGCGCATCACCCACCTGGACCGCTGGGCCGTGGTGCACTACGTCCGGCAGCTGCAGGGCACCCTGGAGACGCAGAACCCGCCGCCGCCGGTGTCGCCGGCCGGCGCGCGGGTGGACTCCGTGCCCGCGGTGGAGCCGCAGCCCTCCGCGTCCCAGCCCGGAACGGTGCAGGACCGTCCCGGCAGCACCGTGCCCTGACCGCAAGCGAGAGATGGCTGCTCACAACGATACGTATCCGCCCCGCGACCTGCCGCTGCGCTTTGCCGCGCCGTCGGCGGTGGCGACCGTCGGCGGGCTGGTGCTGGCGGCGCTGGGGGTGGCCGCCTTCCTGCTCGCTCCGCGGGACCGGGCGTGGAACGCGTTCCACTTTAACTGGATGTTCTGGTCGTCGGTGGCGATCGGGATGGTGCTGCTGGCCGTGGCGCTGCACCTGACGAACGCCCGCTGGGCCTGGTCCATCAAGCGCTTTCCGCTGGCCGGGGTGGCGTTCCTGCCGGTGTCGCTGGTGCTGTTCCCCGTCATGCTCCTGGGGGGGCGCCACACCTACTTCCACCACTGGCTGCCGCACGAGTCCGACGGCCACGTGGTGAACCCGATGGAGCACGACGCCATCCTGCAGGCCAAGGCGGGGTGGCTCAACTTCCCCTTCCTCTTCGGCCGCGACCTGGTGGCCATGCTGGTGCTGTTCGGCTTAGCGACGCTCTTTGCCTACCACCAGCTGCGGCCGGACGTGCACGGGCTGGAGCGGGCGGGGCGGCGCGGGTGGCCGTACGGCTGGCTGGGGCGGGGGATCGGGAACGACCTGGCGGCGGTGGCGGCGGACTCGTACCGCCGCAACCTGAAGATCGGCGTGTTCACGGCGCTGGCGTTCGCCTTCCTGTGGGGGCTGGTGGGCATCGACGTGGCCATGACCACGCTGCCGCACTTCTTCAGCACCATGTTCCCGGTGACGTTCTTCATCAGCGCCTTCCACTCGGCGATCGCCATGACGATCGTGATGGTGGTGCTGTACCGCCGCTCGCTGCGGCTGGAGGAGTGGATCACCGCGCGCCAGTTCCACGACATCGGCAAGCTGCTCTTCGCCTTCGCCGTGTTCTGGATGTACATCAACTGGTCGCAGTACGTGGTGATCTGGTACGGCCTGCTGCCCATGGAGCAGGAGTACTTCATCCGCAAGTTCAACCCGCCGTTCGGCCCGGTGGTGGTGGCGGCGGTGATGATGATCTTCGTGGTGCCGTTCTTCGGGCTGCTGCCGCGGTCCATCAAGAAGATGCCGGAGATCCTGGCCGGCTTCGCGGTGATCGTGCTGATCGGCCACTGGCTGGAGCGCTTTCTCCTGGCCACGCCGCAGATCCTGGAGGGCCGCACCACGCTGCCGATGGGGCTGGCGGAGATCGGGATGGCGCTGGGGTTCCTGGGGGTGTTCGTGGCGTGCTACACCTGGTTCCTGCGCACCTTCCCGGTGCTGCCGTCGCCGGTGTCGCTGGCCGCCGTCCCCACCGGCCTGGTCACCGTGGGCGCCCGGGGCAAGGTGGTCGAGGCCTGACGCGGCGAGCGATCGGGCCGGACCGACTCGCGGTACGAACGATCCCGCGGCTTCCGAGAGAGGCCGCGGGATCGGCGTCTTGAGAGGAAAGATTCGCGGTGGCCGCCCTCCCCGGCTTCGCCGGGGGGCCCTCTCCCCCGCCCGGCCTTTCGCTCGTTCCTCGCGACGGCGGGCGACCCCTCCCCCAACCCCGGGGGAGGGGTGCGTCACGCAGGGCCCATGGCGCTTCAGGAGCACCAGCGCGTCCTCGGGGATGATGCCGTGTGGCGCATCGAAGCTCTCTCCTTGTGGGAGAGGGCCAGGGGGTGAAGGCCGGGGTGAGGGGCCCCCGCGGGCGCAGTGAGATGTCCGCCGCAACGCCTCGATCCGCCGCCTGATCCAACCTCCCCAGGGGTTTTGGCGGAGGTGGGCGAGTAATGCGGGCCCGGAGGGGGCGTGCGGACGGCAGGGTGCCTGCCTCCCGCGCGATCGAATCCTCCCCTCTCCGCACGCAGTTTGTGCGGGGAGGGGCGGGGGAGGGGCCCCGCTGCTACGGGAGCAGCGTCTACCGCATCGGCCGCCGTCTGGCTATCCTGTTCGGCGAACGAACCCTCGCGCGCCCTCGGTACTCGGTACTCGGTACTCGGCACTGGGCACTGGGCACTGGGCACTGGGCACTCGGCACTGGGCACCGGGCACCGAAGCTCCGCGTGGCGCAGGGGTTGCAAACTTCGGCACCGTCTGGCGTCATCCAGCAGATGGACATCCACCGAGACATGCGATTCGATTGCCCGGCGCGCCTGCTGACGGCGTTCGCCGCCCTGCTGCTGGCCGCGTGCACCCCGCCGGGCGGGGGCACCGGCGCGCCCGCCCCCGCGGAGGCGGACCCGCGCATCAGCGCCCCTCCCGCCGAGGGGCCGCCCGTCCGCCGCGACCTGAAGTACGTGGTGGTGGACGTGGACGTGAACGAGCTGCGCTTCATGGACGGCGACCGCGTGCTCTGGCGCGCGCCCGTGGGGACGGGGACGGGGTTCCGGCTGACGGCGGGGAACGGGCGCAACTGGCAGTTCGACACGCCCAGCGGCACCATGTACGTGCAGTTCAAGGAGCAGAATCCCACCTGGTTCATCCCGGACTGGTGGTTCATCGAGAACAAGCGCCCGGTGCCGCCCCTGGACTCGCCGGAGCGGCGGCAGGAGGGCGGGCTGGGCGCGGCCGCCGTCTACCTGGGGAACGAGATCGCCATCCACGGCACCGACAAGCCCGAGCTGCTGGGCCGCCGGGTGTCGCACGGATGCATCCGCCTCTCGAACGAGAACGCGCTGCGCCTGTACCACAACGTGCAGGTGGGCACCCCCGTGGTCATCGTGGGGAACGCGCCGGTGCTGGGCGAGCAGCCGGACAGCGTGGCCGCCTTCACCCGGCAGGCGCGCCGCGTCCCCACGCCGCCCAACCCGCTGGCGCGCCTCTCCACGCAGCAGCTGCTCACCCGGCTGGACCGCGAGCTGGCCGCGCCCGACACCTCGCACGCCTGGGTCAACACGGCGCACACGCTGATGGAGCGCGGCCTGCGTGACGACGCCATCGCGCTGCGCGGGCTGCTGTCGCGTGCGGGACAGGCGCGGGCGGTGACGCGGCGGGAGGAGTACGCCACCTTCCTGGCGGACGCCTTCTCCCGCGGCTCGCTGCGCGTGGTGGTCTCGCTCAATCGCATCCCCGAAGAGGCGCGGGAGCGCGCCGCGGCGGAGATCGTGGAGGCCACCATGGAGATGTGGCACGGGGGGCTGGACGAGCCGCTGACGCCCTGGCCCACCCGGCGGCTCCCGAAGACGCGGCTGGGGCCGGAGGGGCAGACGGGGTGGACGGCGATCGAGCGGGCGGAGGCGGCGTACCGGGCGCGCTACCGGCCCGCCTCCACCGCGGCGCGGGGCGGCTGATGGCGCGTGGCGGCGCGGCGGAGTCGCTGATCGGACGGCAGGACCTGCACGTCCACACCACCATGTCCGACGGCTACGTGCCGCTGGAGGATCTGGTGGAGATCGGGCGGCGGCGGGGGGTGCAGATCGGGGTGGCGGACCACGTCTCGCGGCGCAACGCGCAGCGCTTCGTGAGCACGGAGATGAAGGTGCGCCGCTACCTGGACGCGCTGGAGGCGCACGACGTCTTCGTCTCCGGCGAGTTCTGCTGGTGCGACAACTACTACGCGGAGCTGCCGGACGAGGTGATGGCGCGCTTCGACTACCTGGTGGGGAGCAACCACGGCTTCAGCCTTCCCGGTGGGGGGATGGGGTCGCCCTGGTGGGAGGAGCTGCCGCCGGACTGGAAGCACCGCCCGCAGGAGCTGATGGACGTGATGGTGGACGAGCTGTGCCGGATGGTGCGGACCATGCCCATCCAGATCGCCGCGCACAGCACCCTCACGCCCCCCGCGCTCTACGGCCTGGAGGACGACGTGCAGGCGTGGTGGACGGACGAGCGCGAGGACCGCTGGGTGGAGGCGCTGGCCCGCAGCGGGGTGGCGCTGGAGATCAGCAACCGCTACCGTCTTCCCCACGACCGGCTGCTGCGCAAGGCGCTGCAGGCCGGGGTCCGGTTCTCGCTGGGGAGCGACGGGCACGGGCGCGACCAGGTGGCCCGGCTGGAGTGGGCGGCGGAGACGGCGCGGCGGGTGGGGGTGACGGACGCGCACCTGTTCGTCCCCGAGCGGCGGCGGGGGTAGGGCGAAGGCGAGAGGCGGTCAGGAGGGACGAACCGGCAGC